>CAYFQQ010000124.1:0-3963 GCA_964345265.1 uncultured Coxiellaceae bacterium | reverse complement strand
TATTGAAAGGGAAGGGTTGTCATTATGGGAAAAAGTAAAGAGTCTCCAATTAATTGCCGAGTCAACTGACGCATCTAAGAAACTGACACCTAAAGCGATTGCTTTAATGTTAGGTTGTTGTTTAAGAAGAGCATATGATTATCATGCCGTATTATATGCTGATGAACAGACAACTGAGATGATAAGGGCAGGCAAATTAGAGAACATAAAAAAATGCGCTCTAATTGCCAGAATACCCGACGCGCAGGTAAAAAAAGCAGTTATATCAAAGTACAATGATAACCTGAATTACAACCAGTTAGTGAGACTGATTGATATTGTGAGTACTGATATGGAAGGCAAAAGTGGGAAACGTAATGGAGGTTCCCAAAAAAGGGTAGGGCTTGGTTATGTTTCTAATCCAGTAGTTGTTAAATATATAATGGAAACTGTACTATCTGATAAAAAATGGTCGGCCATGAATAAAAATAGTTTTATTGAGATTAACTGGAATGACCTTACTGAGGTTTCTGAAGCCTTTAAAAGGTTATTGCGCATTTTGGAAAAAGAACAAAACGTTAAAGAGGTATAGTTCGTATGAAAGATAGAGTAAAAAAGATTACTATTAATTTTAAATTATCGAATGTATTGTTTGATGAAATGGTTCGTGTAATCGCGAAAGACAATTATGGTATGCGCGGGAAAAGTAAATGGATTACTGAAGCGATTGAAAGATTATTACAGCTTGAGAATTATATTGAGTTTGTACAGAAGGAGACAGCTATCATCCCTAAATTAAAAAAGGCTCAAGCGATTACTGTACTACCTGAAATAGATAAGAAACTATCAAAAGCTGTAGTGGAAATAAGGAATAAGTGGCCAGCTATGGAGGGTGTAAGGAGCCGTGTTATAAGAACAGCAATAATGCAAAGACTATTGCGGCAATAGAGGTTTTTTGTACCCGGGTACAAAAATATGAGCACGTAAATGTCACATTTATGATAGCGGTCGATCGAAAATAGGTATTGTATTACTTCAATATGAAGTAGATTAATTGGTATTGATAAAGGCTTATAGGATTTATGTAATGATAGAGGAATTATCAGGGCCAGTAAAAATTATCGCTAATAATTTTATTATAAAAGGAAATATTTTATTAGATTTGGTGCAGTCTCTTCCTGAACCAGCCCATATTAAGGACGCTAAAACGGGCAAATATATTGTGAGTAATAAAAGTAATTTGGAAATTTATGGGTTAAATGATATTTCTCAGATTTTAGGCAAAACCGTTCGTGATCTAGATAGTTTTATGAAACCTTACTGGGGTAGTACTTTTGCAAGGAGAATATCAGATCTTGATAATAAAGTCTGTAAGTATAAAAAATTAATTCGGGAAATAGATCGGATTTTTATTGCAAAAAGTGGGCTAATTCATGTACAAGATATGACTAAAGCTCCTGTGTTTAAAGAACAGAAAGTATCTGCTATTTTTACACATAGTCACGATAAAACTAAAGATGTGGATTTATTTCGTCTATTTGATATCTACTTGGGAAAATACGAGAGTAAACTAGAAGCAAGGCAGTATTTCTGTAAATATTTGAAGATTGATTCATTTTTTTATGAATTACCGTCTGTGGCCGAAATACGCTTCCTTTTGTATGGCAGAAACTATAATTCTATCAATGAAATTGCAAACAGAATGAATAGAAGTAAAGCAACTATCGAGTCTCATATAAGTCACGTAAATACAAAGATCAGACATAATGGCGTTAGGTATACGGATGTTCTTGAATTTATTAGAGAATCTCGTGCACCAAATTTAAAGTTATTATAATGGAGCGTGGAAATAGATATTAGAAAAATATTTTTAATTGGTTTTTTAAGTAATGTATTTGAGTGGTATGACTTTTCAGTATATGCGTATCTTGCTACAGCACTTGGTGTTATATTTTTTCCTACATCTAGTGTAAAAATTAGCTTAGTGCAGGTATTTTTGCTTTTCTTTATTAGCTATTTAGCTAGGCCGTTTGGGAGTATTTTTTTCGGTTTTTTAGGAGACAAAAAGAGTAGAGCGTTTTCATTAAAGTTATCATTGTTTCTAATGGGCATCCCATCTTTTCTTATAGCATTGTTACCAACTTACAAAACATCGGGGCTATATATTGTAGTGTTATTTTCCTTACTTAGAATAATACAGGGATTTGCTGCTGGTGGCGAACTTCCTGGTAGTGCATGTTATGTGTATGAACTATCTGATGAAAGAAATAGGAATTTTTTTTCTAGTTTTGTTGCAGCAAGTTCAATGCTAGGTGTATTAACAGGTTCGCTCGTTGTAACAAGTATATTTTTTTTGTTTAAATTTGAACAAATTATTGATTGGGCATGGCGGATACCTTTTTTATTGGGTGGTCTCATTTTGGTTTTCTTATTTAAAATACGTATGCAGCTGCAGGATAGTCCTATATCAGTAGATCATAAGTTTAATCCATTAATTTATTTACTAAGAAATGAGTTTCGTTCCGTTGTTAAAATAATGGCGCTCTATGCGTTCATATCAGTTTCTTTTTATCTATTATTTGTATGGATGCCTTCATACTTAACAGTCTATCTTCACGTTACTTATAGAACGTCTCTTGTGTTGAATACTATAGGATTAGGATCATTAATTTTTTTTACATTATTTTTTGGTTATATAGCTAAATTTGTTGGTAAAAAAAGACTGATTATCTTTAGTATACTATCTATTTTATTGTCTTCATGGCCTGCTTTTATTCTTTTAGAGTATTGTAATTTGGTCATTACCTGCTTTGTAATTTTATTTTTCTCTATATGTTTGGGGTGCATCGATGGAGTTATTATGTACACTATGGGTACGTTATTTCCTAAATGTGTTAGATATACCGGGATAAGTATAGCATTTACTTTTTCTACAGCGTTATTTGGTGGAAGCGCACCAGCAATATGCAGTTATCTAATTAATCATACTGATTGGGTTTTATCTCCTGTACTTGTTTTAACTGTAGTCTGCGTAATAGGATTATTGGTAGGAATTTCTCTACATGGAGAGGTACTGGAATCTTAATTTTTCTTGGCATGAACAATTACTCCACCGGAAGTTTTATTAACTAGTGATTTGTATATTGACGTATATGTCGTTTTAGCTTTTACGAAAACTTCTTTACCATTATTATTGAGGATATGCTCTTCATTTTTTTTTAGTTTCTCGAGTAATTCTCCATACCATTTTTGGTATTTATCTGATATATCAACTAATTGCTTTAAACACCAACCATTGTTTGATAGTAATTTCCCGATGGTATCAAGTCTTATTGGTGTAAATGGCGAATGTATACCACTTTTGGATCTGTACAGTGGGTTTTTTTCTTTATTTTTTGTCAAGTCTGAGTAATCAAATATTGCGAGATTTGTATTTTTATGAGCTATAATTGCTAAGCTTTGTAAGGCAGCACTTTGGTTAGTAAAAGCATAAAAAGAATTGAATGCACACATAAAATCAAAAGTGATACCTTTTATTATCTCATGGGAATTTACAACGTCACCTGTATAAAAGTGGTAATTGTTATGGTATTTGGCTTTAGCATAACTTATAGCCTCTGTCTCGATATCGAGACCGAATACATAACAACCATATCTCTTATGTATGTAATCTACAGTACCGCCCAATCCGCAGCCGACATCTAGAACGGTGTGATTATGGTCAATATGATATCTATTTAACACTATCTCAATAGCTTTTTCTTCACCAGGATGAGAAAAATCACCTTGTCTTAAGAAAGAAACTAGTTTCTTACCTTCGTACCCACGTAGATCTTTCATTTTGATATTATATTTATTTCAAATCTCATAAAAAATTAAAAATCATGGTTTTTCCATGATTTTTTTAACTATTTTTTTTGCTATCTTTTAACATTATTTAATGGAGTTGGTAATGATAACACGTCTAAACTGGATAATAAATTT
>CAYFQQ010000123.1:0-3817 GCA_964345265.1 uncultured Coxiellaceae bacterium | reverse complement strand
AAAATAAATTCTTGGCTTTAAAATGATGTTATTATCAATATAAAACAGCTTTTCCATCTGCTCCTTTCTTCTTTGACCATCATTAAATTAATCTCCTTTGATTACCCATGGGATACCATTATAAACAATATTCACTATTTCTGAAATTCTTTTATCTCGTTAAATTCGGGTGAATAGTAACAAAATTTGGTCAAAAATAAAAAACCCCACAGAGGGCGGGGTTTTTTTCGAAACAGCGTTAAGCGGTTACATCATACCGCCCATGCCTCCCATTCCACCCATACCGCCCATGCCACCAGCACCAGCCGGAGTTTCTTCTTCCTTTGGAAGCTCAGCTAACATGCATTCGGTTGTAACCATGAGACCAGCAATAGATGAGGCATTTTGTAAAGCAGTACGAGTAACTTTGGTAGGATCAAGAATCCCCATCTCAATCATATCACCATATTCATCAGTTGCAGCATTATAACCAAAGTTTCCTCTTTCTTCGGCAACTTTGTTAAGAATTACAGATGGCTCCCCACCAGAATTTCCAACAATCTGACGCAACGGATTTTCCAGTGCACGGCACACAATAGAAATACCCATATTCTGATCAGGATTCTTGCCTTTCAAGTCCTCAATTGCCTGCAAGCATCGTATTAAAGCAACACCGCCACCAGGAACAACACCTTCTTCCACCGCAGCACGAGTCGCATGTAATGCATCTTCAACTCGAGCCTTTTTCTCTTTCATTTCAATTTCGGTAGCAGCACCAACTTTAATTACTGCAACACCACCAGCTAATTTAGCTAAGCGTTCTTGGAGTTTTTCTTTATCATAGTCAGAGGTACTAGCTTCGATTTCACGACGAATCTGCTCAATACGTCCTTGAATATCCTTAGTTTCTCCGGCGCCATTAATAATAGTAGTATCTTCTTTAGTAACCACCACACGTTTAGCGCCGCCAAGATCGTCTAATGAAGCTCCTTCCAAACTCAAGCCAACTTCTTCGGAAATCACCTTGGCTCCGGTTAGAACTGCAATGTCTTGTATCATAGCTTTACGGCGATCACCGAACCCTGGAGCTTTAACCGCACAAACTTTAACAACGCCACGAATGTTATTAACCACCAATGTCGCCAAAGCCTCTCCTTCGACATCTTCTGCAATGAGCAACAGTGGACGGCCTGCTTTCGCTATATTTTCCAAAATAGGTAACATATCGCGAATGTTGGATACCTTTTTATCAACTAATAGGATATATGGATTCTCTAACTCGGTACTCATATTCTGCTGATTATTGATAAAGTATGGAGATAGATAACCGCGATCGAATTGCATACCTTCGACAATATCTAATTCATTCTGTAAACCAGAACCGTCTTCTACAGTGATCACACCTTCTTTGCCAACTTTTGACATTGCTTCAGCAATGATCTTTCCAATGACCTCATCTGCATTAGCAGAAATCGTACCAACTTGAGCGATAGCCTTATCATCCGCACATGGTTTGGAGAGTTTAGCGAGCTTTGCAACTACTGCTTCTGTAGCAATATCGATGCCACGTTTCAATCCCATAGGATTCATGCCGGCAGCAACAGCTTTCATACCTTCATGAACAATGCTCTGAGCTAATACAGTAGCTGTTGTAGTTCCATCACCAGCAACATCAGATGTCTTAGAAGCAACCTCCTTAACCATCTGTGCCCCCATATTTTCGAACCGATCTTTAAGTTCGATTTCCTTAGCAACTGACACCCCATCCTTTGTAATAGTAGGAGATCCAAAAGATTTCTCAATCACTACATTTCGACCTTTGGGGCCCAATGTAACTCTGACTGCATCAGTTAAAACATTGACGCCACGCAACATAAGATGACGAGCGTCATCTGAAAATTTTAGTTCTTTTGCACTTGCCATTTTAACCCCCTTATTCTTCTATTATGCCCATAATGTCATCTTCACGCATGACAAGATATTCTTCACTAATAACTTTGACTTCAGTGCCGCTGTATTTACCAAACAACACTTTGTCACCAACTTTAACATCAAGAGGACGAACTTCACCGTTTTCAAGGATTTTTCCTTTACCGACGGCAATTACCTCACCACGAATTGGTTTTTCTGCAGCAGTATCGGGAATAACTATTCCTCCTGCTGAAGTACGTTCTTCCTCCATCCGTTTTACAACTATACGATCATGTAATGGACGAATGTTCATTTTTTGTTTTCTCCTCTTTTAATTAAATGATATGTTTCAATAACTACTAATGATATTCATATAGGGATCAGAGTCAAGATTTCAAGACATAATCTTAAAAAATTTAATCTTTTTTATTATTCTCGCGCCGCCACTCGCCTTCAATAGTACGGCCATGACGAGACCGTGACGGTTTGATGCTTTTTGGACCGGGTAATAGAACACCGGCAGCTTTTAACCATTGTAATATTAATACGCGAACAACAGGAATAAGTAATAACAAACCAGCTACATCAGTAATAAATCCAGGAATCACCAATAATAGACCACCTAGCATTAACAACGCTCCACTTAGCACTTGTGTTGCAGGATGTTCACCTCTTTGTATACGCCGCTGTACTTGCATCAGAGTTACAAATCCTTGAATACGCAATACAAAAAAACCTATTATTGTAGTAATAACAATTAGCAGCAAAGTAGGTAATACTCCAATCCAACCGCCAACAATAATAAAACCAGCTATTTCAAGTAGAGGCAATAAATATATAAAAATTTTAATTAGTCGAAAAATGTTCATGTATATGTAACCAAGTTTTCATTACTGAATCAGGATTTAACGATATGCTACCGATTCGTTGTTGTAATAACCAGACTGCAAAATCAGGATAATCAGAAGGGCCTTGACCACAAATGCCGATATATTTGTGCATTTTATTACAAGTTTTTATTGCTTTCTCTAAAAAAGATTTTACCGCTGCGTTTCTCTCGTCAAATAAGTCGGCAACTATACCTGAATCGCGATCTAGACCCAGAGTCAGCTGGGTTAAATCATTAGATCCGATAGAAAAACCATCGACCAGCTGCAAAAATTCTTCAGCCAGAATTGCATTAGATGGAACTTCACACATCATAATTACTCTAAGACCATTCTTACCACGCTTTAAACCATTTTTTTCAAGCACTTTTAACACACTCTTCATTTCATCGATAGTACGTACAAACGGAATCATGATTTCAACATTAGTAAGACTCATATCTTCACGTACTTGTCTTAATGCCTGACACTCTAAAGCAAAACAGTTTTCAAATGATTCATGAACATAACGCGATGCGCCGCGAAAACCAATCATCGGGTTCTCTTCCTTAGGTTCATAAATCTTACCGCCGAGTAAATTGGCGTATTCATTAGTTTTAAAATCTGAAGTGCGAACAATAACTGGCTTTGGATAAAATGCAGCTGCAATAGTTGCAATCCCTTCTCGCAATCTATCTACATAAAAACTTACCGGATTATCATAGCCATTAATTCTGTGTCGAATTTCTTTTTTCAATTTTTGCGGCAGACTATCAAAATTCAACAGTGCATTAGGATGTATGCCAATCATATTATTAATAATAAGTTCTAAACGCGCCAAACCAACGCCATAATTTGGAATAAAACTAAAACCAAATGCCTGATCAGGGTTAGCTACATTTAACATAATCTTAACCGGTAATTTAGGCATGTTTTCTACACTCAGCTTTTTACATTTGTAGTCTAATAATCCTTCATAAATATAACCGGTTTCACCCTCTGCGCAAGAAACCGTAATATTATTACCATCTTTAATTACTTTAGTTGCATCGCCACAACCA
>CAYFQQ010000122.1:0-1567 GCA_964345265.1 uncultured Coxiellaceae bacterium | reverse complement strand
CCAGCTAATATTATGATTTCACTCCCAGTCTCATGACAATAAATAATATTAGATAACGGATCACGTATTATTATTTTATCAGCTATCTCTCTCAGTAAAGTGCGGAACTCACGATCTTCTGAAGCGCAGCTAATAAATACTTTCCTCTTGCCTTCACATAATGTCAGCACGTCTATACCATCTGTTATATCTTTGCCAGTACATCCAAAGATATATTCAGCATTCACTATAATGGACTTAACGCTATCTAATCTGAAAAGTTTTGGATATCGAGCTGCTTGCTGGAAAGTAAGTGACGCTGGATCATAAACTACTACAATTACACCACGCTGTGAAAGATTCGCAGCAATAGCATCACCAATTGCTCCGTTACCTACAACCCCACATACAGTTTCACCATTCAAATCAAACTTTAATTTCGACAAAACGGAGTCAATTTGTTTGAAAACAGCAGTAGCTATAAGAGGTGATTCTAGTTTGCGTTTAGTTGCACTAGAGGCAACTTCTATTAACGGAAAAGGTAAAGCGTCGATTGTGTTACTATATAAACCAGCTCTAGTCTGTTCTATACCTGCAACCTTGTATTTAAACTTAAGGTGAGGAGGCATTTGTTCAAAACACCTGCCACCGTCATCAATAATTATTATCGTTTCAACGTTTTTGTGTCTATCACGCAAATCTTTCACTACTTCACTCCACATTCCTCTTATCATTCTCAAACAAACATCTTGATAATAACCAGCTTTTGTAGGATATATATCAGCTAGTAGTCGTATATTTAACCTAGCTACTGACTCGGCAACAGATAGACAAGTGGAATAGCATTTACCACAAATGTAAATTTTTTGTGGGTCAGCTCCTAAAGATATTAGTGCTTTAAATAAAGTGGCTGTTGTCTCCAGGATATGTTGTACTCCAACAAGTACAACTTTGCCAAAATCAATTAGATTAGCTTGCTTAATTTTTTCTACTAATATACTTATAATTTCAAGTTCAGGTGTTTTATGATCAACTAAAGTTCCTGATTGAAAGAATTCTAAACTATTTCTTCTTTGGATTTGGTGTGCTTTCATCATTGTAACATCTCAATTTTTTATTCATAACGTCTTTTAAGAAAGACGGTATTTCCTTCTATTTGAAATTACCCAACAGCACATCCATAACTTAAACGTTATTCTAAGCTTTTTCTCAATAATAAAAAACCTTTAAAGCATTAAGTTGATTTGATTGAAAATATGGATTTTCCTAGGAAAATTAAAGACTGAAATTAAAAACGCTTACAAATTGATAACATCTATCTTGGCTCTGTACACGTAAAAAAATTTTTCTACTATAACCTAGGATCTATTACACCCAACTTCGAGTAAGGAAACGCCTCAAAACCTTATTAAGCGACTAAAAAATAAAGCAAAAATAAGATTTTGCATATCTGATTGTGCACCCATGTCTTTTATACAACATAACTTAAAACCCTGAGCGTAAGCTCAGGGATGAAGTTTTCCCTGAATCGTGCTGTAATGTGGTACGATGAAATTAAGGAAACAAAGTCATTGTGTGTATAAATGTG
>CAYFQQ010000121.1:0-1577 GCA_964345265.1 uncultured Coxiellaceae bacterium | reverse complement strand
TGTTGATATTTCATCGATAGCTATTCTTAACGGTTCATTATCCAAACCAATTTTTTTTGTCCATTGGTGGAATAATTTATTCTTAAATATTCGCATCTTATATCCCGTTTCACACTAAGAAGTGTAGCCCATAGTGGTATACCATGTCAAGAGAAATAGAATTTAATTATATTAAGTTCTAGCGACTCTCCTTTTTAGCCCTCTGGTGGTAAACAGCCAAATATCGCAGATAACACTCATAACAAGGAACACGTTTTAAACCGTATTCATAATTTTTTCTATTAATATTAATGGTAATACCTACATTCTTTTTAGGGCAAAAGAGTAAAGAGGATCTCCTGATAAAAGTAAGATCGTCAATCATCTCATTTAATAATTTGATGGGGAAAAATAGTTCTTCATTAGCGTTCATTACCATAGATTTACCTACCTCATCCCAGTTTTCATTACAAAATTTATATACCTTAGAAGAACAATCAACAAACGGATTTTTCGATCCTTTGTTTAAGCGTAAAAAATTGGGATCGGATACAATAATACAGCGATAACTTCCATCATTAATCATCGTGTGTAATGGGAAGATTTCTAAGTTATTTTTCTTTTTATTAATAATCGATATCCCTGGATAATCATAATGTAGTTCTTTATCATCATTAGCACGTTTAAATTTTAGTTTTCTTTCTCCCACTGTGATTTTAAGTCTTGGTCGCGACCATAAATTATAAATTTTTCGAATATAAAGCCAAATTTTCTCAAGAAAAGGAATTTCTTTTAACAAAGTTAATAACTCGAGTAATGTCAATTTTCTCTCCTCTAAAACATCAATAAAAATAAGATGGCCTACAAATAAAAACGTTATAAAGTAGAAATGTATACATAATACCAATAATATAATAATTCATCTTACAAACAAAAGAACGGATTGCTATAGTTCTCGTTTTAACCAACTTTAAGTGCTACTTTTCATGTCATACTTCGAGCTATTCCGCGTCATACTCGCGAAAGCGGGTATCTAGAACTGGATTCCCGCCTTCGCGGGAATGACGGTTTAAAATATAGATTGTAAATCAAGTTGGTTAAGTTCTAACTTTATACTATACTAAATTATGGAGAACAAATTTTGGCAAAAACACATAGCAAAGCACAAAGCGAAGACTTGATCCTTATAGACGGTTCATCGTATTTATACCGAGCATTTTATGCACTACCGCCTTTGACTAATTCTCGAGGTGAACCTACTGGCGCGGTGTTCGGTGTTATCAATATGATTCGTAAATTAATGGTGGATTACGATTCCAAATACATTGCAGTAGTATTTGACGCTAAGGGTAAAAGTTTTCGTCATGATATCTATCCAGCTTACAAAGCTAATCGGAAAGTTACTCCACACGATTTACAAATTCAAATTCCACTTTTGTACGAGTTAATTGAAGCAATGGGATTGCCATTATTAGTAATTGAAGGTGTAGAAGCTGACGATGTTATTGCAACTTTAGCATCACGAGCACAACGAGGAAATATAGATACTTTGATATCTACTGGTGATAAAGATATGGCTCAATTAGTAAGCGAAAAAA
>CAYFQQ010000120.1:0-5504 GCA_964345265.1 uncultured Coxiellaceae bacterium | reverse complement strand
AGCGAGTATCCAGTATTTGTAACGTTTTTGGCTGGATTCCCGCTTTCGCGGGAATGACCAAACATGCAAATTTTTATTATTATAAATCAAGAGGTTAAGTATTTATGCAACAACGCCTTGCTAGGCACTACATTATTTTGGTTTTAGGATTTAGATTACCGTTGATTAGAACATGTAATATATACAGTTGCATTCTCTGATCTTGTGATACCTACTGCTTTGTAAATTTTTCTTGCGGTATTAGTGAATTTCCCAGGGATTCGATATAAATCTTTAGTGCGTTTGTGCTCATGAATCGATGCCTCTACTTGTAATAACTCTTTGGCTTGTTGAGTATTGCATCCCAGGAAAATATTGTTTTTGTCTAGCCAGTATATATGTACCGGCAAAGTATTTATTATGTATTCTAATTGTTGTTTAGCTTTTTTTAATTCTGCTATTTCTCGTTTGAGCTGTTTTATAGTGGTTAGTGAAGTTTCAGTACTGTTCATGGCTTAGATTTTGTCTTTCTTTACTTATAATTATAACGTGTAATTGCAAGGTTATCAGTATAAAGTGGTCAAAATCTTATTAGTGAGAAATTGACATTAAGTCATAGAACGTGGCATTCTTAGTTTAATTATGGATTTTTACACCATTGCATCCATTGTGTTAACAATAGCGGTAATAATCGGCTATATCAATTATCGCTTTGTTAAATTGCAAGCTACAATAGCCATTACGATAGGTGCATTGATTATATCATCTGTGTTGATTCTGATTGGCGAATTTGGTTTTACCGGGATAGAGCATAATGTTGAAATGGTGCTAAGGCAAATACCATTTCATGATTTATTGATTAATGGTATGCTGAGTTTTCTTTTATTTGCCGGGTCATTGAGAATAGACATTGCTTATTTAAAAGACCAAAAATGGGAAATAGCGGTTCTAGCGTTGATAGGTACTATAGTTTCTACTTTATTGGTCGCAGTTTTAATTTATTATATTTTGCCTTTATTTGGTGTCGCACTGAATTTTATTTATTGCTTACTATTTGGTGCCCTGATTTCTCCTACGGATCCGATCGCTGTAATAGCTACGTTTAAAGAATTAGGGGCTCCAAAAGGACTTTCTGTTATTGTCGAAGGAGAGTCATTATTTAATGATGGTGTTGCTATTGTCATTTTTTTAACCATTTATCAGTTGGCCTTTAATGGGCATCAAGTAACTTGGCAGGCAACTAGTTTACTCTTTTTAAGACAGGCTGTGGGTGGTATTATTTATGGAGGAATAATTGGTTTGATAGCTTATAGGTTGATGAGACCTATTGATGATCGAAAAATAGAAATTCTTATTACCCTTTTGATTGTGACCGCAGCATATGCATTGGCGCGTTATTTGAATATTTCTGGTCCATTGGCCATGGTAGTTGCTGGAATTTTTATTGGTAATCGTGGCAAAGAGTTTACCATGCTCAAAAAATCGGTCGAAAATTTAGAAAACTTTTGGGAGCTAATTGAAGAAATTATAAATACTATATTGTTTTTATTAATCGGCTTGGAGTTACTGGTAATTTATATTGATAAAAATATAGTTATTGCTGCTCTATTATCTATCCCATTGGTTTTGTTGATACGATCTGTAATTGTTGCTATTCCTATGAACATTTTTAAAATTTGGCGTCGTTATCCACGTGGTACTATTCGCATTTTGATTTGGGGTGGTTTACGTGGTGGTTTAGCACTTGCTCTTGCACTTTCCCTACCAGGTGGAAATCAGCGTAATCTGATTTTAGGTATGACTTTTGCAGTGGTAGCTTTTGCGATAGTAATTCAGGGTATAACAGTGCGACAATTGGTGAAATTAACTAAACAATAATAATATTGGAAATGCAACCACAATTTGTTCATTTACATCTTCGCACCGAGTACTCAGTTGTTGATGGATTAGTACGGATTAAACCATTACTTCAAGCGTGTGTTGATTGTAATATGCCTGCAGTTGCTGTTACCGATAGATGTAATTTTTTCGGTTTAGTAAAATTTTATCAAGCAGCAATGAACATCGGTATTAAACCCATCGCCGGTGTTGATATGTTATTACATAATGACGAGAATGAGAAAAATCCGTTTAGTTTAACATTATTGTGTCAGAATCAGACTGGTTATCGAAATGTAATTCGTTTGGTTTCTCGCGCTTATACAGATGGTCAGCAGACTGGGATTCCAATTATTTTGCGATCCTGGCTTGAGGAAGTTTCTGAAGGAATAATCGTATTATCCGGTGGCTGTTATGGAGATATTGGTCACGCTTTATTATCTAATAATGTAGCGTTAGCTAAACAATTATTGAACGATTGGTGGTTACGTTATTTTCCGAGTCGTTTCTATCTAGAGTTACAGCGAACTAATCGTTCTGAAGAAGAAAATTATATTCAAGCTGCAGTGAATTTGGCGCAACAGTGTTCAGTTCCAGTTGTAGCAACTAATGATGTGCGATTTATATCGCGAGATGATTTTGAAGCACATGAAGCACGAGTCTGCGTTCATGACGGTTATGTTTTGGAAGATACTAAGAGACCGAGATTGTACAGTGAGCAACAATATTTCCGTTCTGCTCAAGAAATGTCAGAACTATTCGTAGATATTCCTGAAGCATTAGAGAATACAATAGAAATAGCCAAACGTTGTAATTTGGAATTATCGCTTGGAAAAAATTTCTTACCTAATTTTCCTGTACCAAATAACGAAACCATAGAAAATTATTTTGAGCAGGAAGCAAAACATGGGTTACAGAAACGGAACATTCCTTCTCAAATGAATGATGTTTATCAACAGCGCTTGCAACATGAGATTGATGTTATAAATCAAATGGGATTTGCTGGATATTTTTTAATTGTTGCTGATTTTATTCATTGGGCGAAAGAAAGTGATATTCCTGTGGGTCCAGGTAGAGGCTCTGGTGCCGGTTCCTTAGTGGCCTACGCTTTAGGAATTACAGATCTTGATACTATTAAACATGAACTTCTATTCGAACGCTTTCTAAATCCAGAACGTGTATCTATGCCTGATTTTGATATTGATTTTTGTATGGAAGGACGCGATCGTGTCATCGATTATGTTGCGAATCGTTATGGCCGTAAAAGTGTTTCACAAATTATTACATTTGGTACTATGGCGGCTAGAGCTGTAGTTCGTGACGTAGGTAGAGTCCTTGGTTATCCGTATGGTTACGTTGATAAAATTGCCAAGCTTATTCCATTTGAGTTGGGGATTACTTTAGAAAAAGCATTGCAACGAGAAGACCGCCTAGCTCAAATGTACAAAGAAGAAGAAGATGTTAAGACACTTATCGACCTTGCAGCAAGATTAGAAGGCTTGATTCGTAATATTGGAAAACATGCCGGAGGCGTTGTTATTTCTCCTTCGTTATTAACTGATTTTACTCCATTATATTGCGAACCAGGTGGTAGCAATTTAGTTACTCAATATGATAAAGGAGATGTCGAAGCGGTTGGTTTGGTAAAGTTCGATTTTTTGGGTTTACGAACTCTAACCATCATAAATTGGGCGCTTGAGGCAATTAATGCTAAGCGCAAACAACAAAATGAAAAGCCGCTTGATATTTCTGATATCCCTCTTGATGATAGAGCAACGTATGAATTATTAAAGTCGTGTGCAACAACTGCAATATTTCAGTTAGAGTCTAGAGGAATGCGGGATTTGGTTAAGCGTTTGCAGCCAGATTGCTTTGATGATGTTATTGCTTTGGTTGCCTTATTTCGGCCTGGACCTTTACAATCTGGCATGGTGGACGATTTTATTGAACGCAAGCATGGTCGAGCTGCTGTAAGGTTTCCACATTATGATTTGAAACCTATTTTATCTTCTACTTACGGAGTAATTTTATACCAAGAGCAGGTAATGCAAATTGCGCAGGTATTAGCTGGCTATAGTTTGGGTAGTGCCGATTTATTACGTCGTGCGATGGGTAAAAAGAAACCAGAGGAGATGGCAAAGCAACGAGCTATTTTCATGGAAGGCGCAGCTAATCGTGGTGTGGATAAACATATTGCTGCTAGTATTTTTGATTCAATGGAAAAGTTTGCTGGTTACGGTTTCAATAAGTCACATTCTGCTGGTTATGCACTGATTGCTTATCAGACTGCCTGGCTAAAAGCACATTATCCTGCTGAATTTATGGCCGCGGTATTGTCTTCTGATATGGATAACACTGATAAAATAGTTATGTTTATCGAAGAATGTCGCAGAATGAAATTGGTAATTGTTCCGCCGCATGTAAATTATAGCCTATATAAATTTACGGTAAATGAACAAGGGGAAATTGTATATGGTCTTGGTGCTATAAAAGGTGTTGGATTCCAAACTATTGAAAGTATTGTTGCCGCCAGAGAGACCAGCTTATTCAAGGACCTGTTTGATTTTTGTCAACGGATTGATATTCGAAAGATTAATAAACGTGTTTTGGAGGCGTTAATTCGTTGTGGTGCACTTGATGATCTTGGTGCACATCGAGCATCTATGTTTGCTTCGATCCCATCAGCATTAAAGGCTGCGGAACAGCATTCAAATCATCTAGCTAACGGTCAGTATGATTTGTTTACTGACTTGCTATCAGTAGAAGAAATCCATAAGGTAGCTTATGTAGAAGCCGATGAATGGAATAATGAACAGCGCTTAGCAGGTGAGAGTGAAGTTCTAGGATTATATTTAACAGGTCATCCTGTAGAATCTTACGAATCTGAGTTAGGAAATTTTATCACAGCTCGTTTAGCTGATCTTACCACAACCGTTGATCGAACTATTAAAGTTGCTGGTTTAGTTACCAATATAAAGGCTGTGCATACTAAGAATGATAAACGCATGGCGATAATTACTTTACGAGATCGTACTGGACACCTGGATGTGACTGTTTTTTCTGATGTTTATCAAGAATATCGTGATCTACTAAGTAAAGGACAGTTATTAATAATAGAAGGTGATATGAGTGTTGATAGTTTTACTGGGAGTTATAGAGTATTAGCTAGACAGGTTTTGAATATGGTTCAAGCTCGAGAAAGTTATGCAGAATGTTTATTATTAAAAATAGATGAAAATAAGCTAGATAATAATTTTATCAATAAGTTAACCGAGATATTAAAAGTATTTTCTGGCGGCAAATGTTTGGTTGCAATTGCTTATTCATGTCAAGGTGCCCAAAGTAAATTGTTGTTGGGTGACAATTGGCAAGTCAAGCCAACCGATGAATTATTGGCTCAGCTCGGCGAATATTTGGGGAGTAGTAATGTTGCTATGAAGTATTAGTAGGGGACATACATAACATTTATCCTTTTGCTCATGAAATACACATACAATTTCAAAAGGATAAATGTTATATATGTCCCCTTGGATACAGCAATTCTAATTTTGACCAATTTTAAGTGCTATTTCACGTCATACCCGCGAAGGCGGGTATCCAAAGAGCCCCAAATTAAATGGATTCTCGCATTCGCGAGAATGACAGCA
>CAYFQQ010000119.1:0-4823 GCA_964345265.1 uncultured Coxiellaceae bacterium | reverse complement strand
GACCAATTTTAAGTGCTATTTCACGTCATACCCGCGAAGGCGGGTATCCAAAGAGCCCCAAATTAAATGGATTCTCGCATTCGCGAGAATGACAGCATCAAAATGAGAATTGCTGTTGTCAAGTTGCAATACTTTCTCAAAGCTGTGCTATAATATCCATTCAAAACTTTTGCATTTTTACAAATTAATAAGTAGAATGCACGCGCTTTTGATATATTAAATGAGGTAAAATATTTTAATTCTATGGCAATTGTACAAATAAAAGAAAATGAAAATTTCGATGTCGCACTAAGACGCTTCAAACGCTTATGCGAAAAGGTAGGTATTTTAGGTCGTCTACGGCAATTAGAATTTTACGAAAAACCCACAGCTAAACGTAAACGTAAACGTGCTGCTGCAATTAAACGTAATCTTAAACGTATATCAAAAGAAAAACAATTACTACGACAAAGAAGCAGAACTAAACGTTAAGGAATAATCCATGAACAGTAATCTTTTAAAGCAACGCATCCAAGATGATATGAAAGCTGCTATGCGAGCAAAAGATAGCGAACGTCTAGGAGTTATTCGTTTACTACTAGCTGCTATAAAACAACGCGAAATAGATGAACGAACTTCTTTACAAGATCCTCAAATCTTAGCTGTCATTGAGAAAATGATCAAACAACGTCGAGATGCTTATACTCAATTCAAAGCTGGCAATCGACAAGACTTAGCTGAAAAAGAAGCTTTTGAAATCGAAGTTTTGCAAAAATATTTACCCAAACCTCTAAGTGAAATCGAAATTGATGAAATTATAGAAAAAGCAATAAATGCAACCAATGCAACATCTATGCGAGATATGGGAAAAGTAATGACAATAGTCAAACAGCAAACTCAAGGACGAGCTGATATGAATAAAGTAAGTGCTAAAGTAAAAGCGAAACTAACAGCATAATAATAATGTCACAATCCAGTAAAAGCCGCATTCCTAAAAGCTTTATTGACGACTTATTAGTTAGAACAGATATCGTTGAAATTATCGGCAATCGCATTCAACTACGTAAAACCGGCAGTAATTTTACTGCATCGTGCCCATTTCACAATGAAAAAACTCCATCTTTTACAGTAAGTCCTAACAAACAATTTTATTATTGTTTTGGTTGCGGAGCGCATGGTAACGCCATTAGTTTTATAATGAACTTCGATCGTATGGAATTCGTCGATGCTTTAGAGACTTTAGCTTCATATATTGGTCTTGAAGTACCCAGAGAAATTAATAAAAGTGGTGATTCATCAACAGAATATTTCCAAATACTCGTGGTAGCCAATCAATACTATCAGCAACAGCTTCGTCAGGCTAAAAATGCTATCACATACCTTAAAGCAAGAGGGTTATCTGGAGAAATTAGTAAACGTTTCAATATTGGCTATGCACCATCCGGTTGGAATAATTTATTGGCAGAATTGGGTAAAACCAGTACTTTGCAATCGCAGTTAGTTACCACAGGTATGTTAATTAAAAAAGATGATGGTCACCTCTATGATCGATTTCGTGATCGTATTATGTTTCCGATTCGCGATCAACGTGGTAACGTTATTGGCTTTGGTGGTCGCTCTCTTGGTGATGAGACTCCCAAATACCTAAATTCACCAGAAACCCCGATTTTTAATAAGAGCCAAGAACTCTATGGATTATACGAAGCAAAACAAAGTAATAAAAACTTGTCTTATATCATCATCGTAGAAGGATATATGGATGTAATTTCATTAGCTCAACATGGAATTACCTGTGCAGTAGCCACTCTTGGCACAGCTACTTCGACTCGACATATACAAAAACTATTACGTTATACGTCTAAAATAATATTCTGCTTTGATGGAGATATAGCCGGGAAAAATGCTGCCTGGAGAGCATTACAAAACACTCTCCCATTGATGCGAGGCGGAATACAAGTATCATTTTTATTTCTTCCTGAAAATGAAGATCCTGATAGTCAAATTCGCAAAGAAAGTCAAACTAATTTTTTAAAAAGAATTGATAATGCTTTACCACTATCAGAATTTTTCTTCACTCAATTAATTGAAGAAGAAAAAATCAATATAAATACTACAGACGGTTGTGCACACATGGCACAAAAAGCTAACCAACTGCTCAACAAAATACCTAATGGTATATTTTATCAACTAATGCTTAAAAAATTAGCTGAAAAAATACATTTGGATATTGCAGAATTAAGAAATCTCAACAAAAGTACTAAGATATCCCAAAAGTCTAAATACGATACCTCAACTAAACCTTCTCTTACTCTTTCTGCTATTAAACTACTAGTACACCATCCACAACTAGCAAAATATGCAGAGAATTTAGATCAAATTGCTGACATCGACATACCACATATAGGGTTACTCATCCAATTATTAACGTTACTAAAGCAACATCCTGATATTACTACTGGTAACATTCTAGAACACTGGCGAGATAAAAAAGAAGCTCAAGTACTAGCTAAACTAACTGCAACAGAAATACCAATTGCCACACAAAACTTGCAAAATGAGTTTATTGATACTATAAAACGATTACAGGAATATAGTAGAGAACAAACTATTCAAAAACTGCTACAAGAAACTAATAATGGAAGTATAAGTCCTAATGATAAACATAAACTCCAAAAATTGATAACAGATGCTAAAATAAAACATTAACGAGGAAAATAATGAATTCAACAGAACGACAGTCTTCTCAACTAAAAGCTCTTATCAGTTTAGGTAAAGAACAAGGTTATCTAACTTTTACTCAAATTAATGATTCTTTGCCAGCTGAAATCATTTACGCCGAACAAATAGAAGATATTATCAGTGTGTTTAATGACATGGGTATCACAGTTTGTGAAACTCCTCCAGATGCTGACGCTATACTATTAGAAGGCGAAACTGTCGATGATGAAACTGAAGTAGCAACCGCCGCAGCGCTTATCTCAACAAGTGATGAATTTGGACGTACTACTGATCCAGTACGTATGTACATGCGTGAAATGGGTACTGTAGAATTGCTCACCAGACAAGGTGAGATCGTGCTTGCAAAACGTATTGAAGAAGGACAAAAATATATATTAGAAGCATTATCTCAATTTCCTTACACAATCAAATCTCTTCTAACAAAATATGAGCGAGTAGAAGATGACAAAACACGTCTCAGTGATCTCATTAGCGGATTCGATGATGATGAAACAGAGACCGATGCAGGAGGCAGTATAAATGGTGATGACAGCAACAAAATTGACATAGACAATGAAAATGATGAGGATACAGATAGCGAAGATACTGAAACTAATAACGACTTAGAATCTGGTCCAGACCCAATTTTAGCTAAACAACGGTTTGAAGAACTTAATGATATTTACGAAAAATATACTAAAGCTAAAACAAAATATGGTAAAGACCATAAAACCACAATCAAATGGCAAAAAAAAATTAGTAAAACTTTCATGCAATTTAAATTAACGCCTAAAGAACTTAATAAGCAGATAAATAAAATACATGATCTATCGAATCAAATACGTGAGCAAGAACGTTTTATTATGATTTTATGCGTAAGAAAAGCCAAAACCCCTCGTAAAATATTTATTGAGATGTTTCCAAATAACGAAACTAATCTTAATTGGTTAAATGAATACATCGCTAAAAATAAAGAACGATCTCAAAACCTAAAACGACATGCTGCAGAAATTCATCGAGCACAAAAAAAATTAATTGCTACAGAAAAACAAACCGGTTTCAGTACAATCGAAATTAAAGAAATCAACCGTCGTATATCTATTGGTGAAGCAAAAGCCAGACGTGCTAAAAAAGAGATGATAGAAGCCAACTTACGTCTAGTAATTTCTATTGCAAAGAAATATACCAATCGTGGTTTACAATTTCTCGATTTGATTCAAGAAGGTAATATTGGCCTTATGAAAGCGGTAGACAAATTTGAATACCGTCGTGGTTATAAATTCTCAACTTATGCTACTTGGTGGATTCGTCAAGCGATTACTCGTTCTATAGCCGACCAGGCCCGTACTATTCGTATCCCGGTGCATATGATCGAAACTATCAATAAACTAAATCGTATATCTCGACAAATTTTGCAAGAAACAGGTCAAGAACCAACACCAGAAGAACTTAGTAAACATATGCTTATTTCTGAAGAAAAAGTACATAAAATAATGAAAATTGCAAAAGAACCGATCTCCATGGAAACGCCTATCGGAGATGATGATTCACATTTAGGAGACTTCATCGAAGATACCAACATCATGATTCCTGTAGATTCAGCAACAGCAAGCGGCTTAAGCGAAACCATGCGCGAAATCCTAAACTCTTTGACACCTAGAGAAGCAAAAGTATTGCGTATGCGTTTTGGTATTGATATGAACACAGACCATACTTTAGAAGAAGTCGGCAAACAATTTGACGTAACCCGTGAACGTATTCGTCAAATAGAGGCCAAAGCGCTAAGAAAACTGCGCCATCCGACTCGTTCAGAAAAACTTAAAAGTTTCTTGGATAAAAAAGAATAATTTGCTAAGATTTTGAGTTACAAAACTGGGGCCCATAGCTCAGTTGGTTAGAGCAGCGGACTCATAATCCGTTGGTCCTAGGTTCGAGTCCTAGTGGGCCCACCAAAAAACACAAATGCCTCTTATGGGAAATTTGCGAGACATACCTATGTGACCCCGCTCACGATCCGGTTTTTGCGTGACAAAATTTGCTTCCGGCAAATTTATGCTGGAGCTATTATACATTAATGTTTAGTGATCCCCGCCAGGCAGGTATCCAGTCTCATGAAAATGATCAAT
>CAYFQQ010000118.1:0-5585 GCA_964345265.1 uncultured Coxiellaceae bacterium | reverse complement strand
GGAGAACAATAATGAACAAGCGAGCAACCAAACTAAAACTAATATTATTTAGTTGCGTTTTTTTATTTAGCTCATGTGCAGTGAATCCACCGCAAAGCAGTAATGTTGAAAATGCAATTGATAAGGCTTTACGGTCTAGTATGTATAGCAATAAAGCTATTGATAAGAAACAGCGACAACGTTACCAGTTACCTTCTTTCGTTAACCATGAACTAGCTCCTGAATTTTCAGTTGATATTCCAGCGGGTGCTAAGATTTCTGGGCAACGTTTTGATGTTGCTGTGAAGGATGTTCTCGCTAAAGATTTTTTTATGGGGTTAATGAAGGATACTAAAGAAAGCATTATGGTAAGTCCGAAAATAACTGGAACGATTTCGTTACACCTTAAAAATGTTACTGTTCCTGAAGCTCTGGATGCTATCAGTGATACCTATGGTTATCAGTATCGACGCACTTCTTATGGTTATGAAATATTACCAAGACAAATGCAGACTCGAATTTTTACCGTTAATTATCTAGACATAAATCGTCAGGGAAGGTCGTATACTACAGTAAGTTCAGGTGAAATTTCGCGTAAAATCACACCTGCAGGGCAAAATAGTGGTGTAACAGCTACTACCAGACCAAGCAGTAGTATCAATACCGATTCAGACACTGATTTTTGGAAAACGCTTAAAGATGTTTTAGGAGATTTGATTAATAAAAAAGATGGCGAATCTGTTGTAGTCAATTCTCAAAGTGGCTTGGTTTTTGTACATGCTTATCCTGAAACGCAACGTGATATTGCGCGATATTTGGATGGCATACAAAACATAGTGCAACGTCAAGTAATTATTGAAGCAAAAATATTAGAGGTGGAGTTAAATGCTCAGTATCAGTCCGGGGTACAGTGGAATGTTTTTGGATTGCGACAATTGGGTTTTCAAGATTTCGATAATGTAAATAATGGCGGAATAGTGCCGTTTACCAATATATTTACTTTAGATATATCTAAGGGTGATGCGTTTAATGCAGTTATTAATTTATTAAATACTCAGGGTAAAGTTAATGTACTTTCGAGTCCCCGCGTTGCAACAATAAACAATCAGAAAGCGGTGATAAAAGTTGGTGAAGACCAATTTTTTGTAACTAATGTTGAGAGTGAAGTATCCGCAACGTCTACGAACAATAATGATATTGTATCGCAAGACATTGATTTTACTCCTTTCTTTTCTGGTATATCTTTGGACGTAATTCCACAGATAGACAAAAATGATAACGTGATATTACATATTCATCCTCTTGTCAGCAAAGTCACTGAAGACCAAAAAGAATTTGAAGTGAACGGTCGCAAACAAGAATACCCCATGGCACACAGTGATGTACGCGAGTCAGATACGGTTGTTAGAGCGAGGAGCGGCCAGGTAATTGTCATTGGAGGGCTAATGGAAACTCAGAGTGGTAATTATCAAGCGGGAACTCCTGGGGCTGAAGACTTGCCTAAAGTGGGCGGCTTATTTAAGGATTTAAAAAGAAAGTCGCATAAAGCCGAGCTGATTATTTTACTGCGACCAATCGTGGTAAAAAACGGGACTTGGACAAAACAATTACAACAGGCGGTTAATGAGAATAAAGGTTTGCAAGGGGATTTCGCATATACCGCGAAGCTAGATTTGAAAGATAATTAAAAGTAAGATTTAACTATAATGTACTTAGAGTATTTTGATTTGGATGAGTTTCCGTTTGTATTGGCGCCAAATACCCATTATTTTTGTAATTTGCCTTCTTATCATGAAGCCTTAAATGTTTTATTACTTAGTCTGCGTGGCGGCGAGGGATTCATTAAAATTGTTGGTGAGGTCGGTATGGGCAAAACTTTGCTGTGCCGAGAATTACTCAATAGATTAAGCGATGAATGTGTAACTGCATATATAACTAACCCTCTTTTTGATTATGCGGGTTTTCAGAAAGCTTTGGCGCGAGAGTTGGCAATTCGCTTTAATAAAAAAATTGATCAGCAAAGCTTATTAAATTTGATAAACAAGAAACTACTGAGATTACATGGTATGGGTAAACGTGTAGTTGTTATTGTTGATGAAGCACAAGTTTTATCGAACCAATGTTTAGAAGGTTTGCGCTTGTTAAGTAATTTAGAAACCGAATCAGAAAAATTGTTACAAATTGTATTGTTCGGACAACCAGAGTTGGATACGCGATTGAATCAACCAAATTTACGTCAATTAAAGCAACGTATAGCTTTTTCTTATTATTTAAGGCCGGTTGATCGTTTAGAATTAGAAGATTATATTAATCACCGATTATTTAAAGCCGGAAATAAGCAGGGGTCATTATTTGTAAAGAAATCGCTCGATCTCTTATTTAGGGCAAGTCACGGTATTCCTCGTCTTATTAACGTGCTTTGCCATAAAGCGTTAATAGCTGCTTATGGGAGAGGTAAGAGAAAAGTGGATGGTAAAGCAATGCGTTTGGCGATTCGTGATACAGATAGTGTTTATGTGACTATGTATCGTAATTATTTGTTGATTGCTCTAACATTATTTTTATTATCCGTATTCGCTGTTGAATTATATCTAATTTTGAGGTCACGTTTATGAGTTTAATCAATGAAACTTTAAAAAATTTGGATAAACGTAGTAATAAGGGAAAGGGACAGAATATTTTGTCTGGTTTAAATGCTCCGAATCGAGCTTCCAAGCAACGTCATTTACCAGTATTGTTGTTTGTCATTGTGTTGTTAGTAATATTGATTGTAGCGGTATATTATTGTTGGCCGACAAGAATACCGCATGTGATGGCTGTAGCACCGAAAAAAATGACGCAAAATCTAAAATCGCAACCCAAGGGCACTATGCAAATAACCGCTGTACCGCTTGATCAAAAACAGAAAGCACAGCATTTGTATAAACGGGCATTGCAGGCGATAACTGATAACCAAACAGAGGAAGCAATTAGAACATTACAGGTTCTTCTATATGCACAACCCGATAATGCTCAAGCTCGAGAAACATTGGCAGTATTATTATTTAGAACTGGTCAGAAGAACCGAGCAAGTGAGATAGTTGCAGCAGGAACGACGCGAAATCCGAATAATATAAAGCTGATAGAATTGCAGGCACACGTTTTAGCGAGTCAAAATAAAAACGCCGAGGCTATATCTGTTTTACAACAGCATCCTTTATCGATTTATAATCACCCAGATTATTATGCGTACATGGCAGCTTTATACCAACGTCAAGGTCAATATATGTCAGCTGCAAGACTATATAATACGCTGGTTAAAATAATGCCGAGTAAAGCTATTTGGTGGGTTGGTTTGGGTGTCGCTTTAGAGTCAATGGATAAAGACACAGCTGCGCTAGAGTCCTATAAACGTGCTTTGCAAGTGGGTGTGAATTTAGATGTAAACACACGTACTTTTATTGAAGAGAAAATTGCAAAATTAAGCTAAAACAAAAACGTCATCCTCGCGAAGGAAAGAATTTGGAAAACAACGAATGATGGAAACAAAGAAAAGAATAAATATGAAAATTGGTGAATTATTAGTTCGTGAGGGATTAATTACTCAAGGCCAATTAGATATAGCTCTTGTCAAGCAGAAAGAAACCGGTGAAAGAATTAGCAAAATACTCGTTGCTTCTGGAGCTGTCGATGAGCAAAAGTTTTTAGAATTTTTTGCTCATCAATTACAGGTTCCACTTATTGATTTGGCTAACTACAAATTAGATCGATCTTTGGCATCGAATTTGTCAGAAAACGAAGCGCGCTCATTACATGCTATTTTGCTAAAAGGAGAAAAAGATTCCTATCTTGTAGCAATGGCCGATCCACAAGATATTTTTGCTATTGATGAATTATATCGTGTTCTAAAAAAACCAATCAAACCGGTTTTAGTTGCTGAACAAGCATTAATGCATAGTATAGATTTAGTGTATCGACATGCAGGAGAAATACATGGCTTTGCTAAGAAATTAGCTACAGAGTTAGAGAGTTCTAAACTGGAAAAAGAAGAGATAAATGTAGAAACTAATACCGCTATTATCAAATTAATAAATTCATTATTTGAAGATGCAATTCAAGTTTCTGCCTCAGACATTCACATTGAACCAGAAGAAAATATTGTCCGTGTTCGTATGCGGGTGGACGGCTTTTTACAAGAGCAAATAATTGAAGGAAGAAATATTGCGCCAGCACTGAGCCAACGCTTAAAACTTATGGCAGGTTTAAATATTGCAGAAAAACGTTTACCTCAAGATGGACGCTTCAATATAACCGTACATAATATATCAATAGATGTACGTCTCTCTACTATGCCTATTCAGCATGGTGAATCTATTGTAATGCGATTGTTAAACCAGATTACCGGTCTTTTAAACCTTGATACTGTTGGCATGCCCAAAGATATGCTTATCAATTTCCGTAGACATATAAAGCGCTCAAAGGGAATGATCTTAGTTACTGGCCCAACTGGAAGCGGGAAAACTACCACGCTTTATGCAGCATTAAACGAAATAAATGATGTAAGTAGAAAATTTATCACCATTGAGGATCCTGTTGAATATCGGTTATCAAGGATTAATCAGGTTCAAGTAAATCACCAATTGGATTTAACTTTTGCCAGAGTGTTGCGTACTGCATTGCGTCAAGATCCGGATATTATTTTAGTTGGTGAGATTCGTGATCGTGAAACAGCAACTATTGCTTTGCGAGCAGCGTTAACTGGACATTTAGTATTAGCTACTTTACACACCAATGATGCGGCTAGTACAGCTATTCGATTAATGGATATGGGGGTAGAAGGATATTTAATAGCAGCAACAGTGAATGCTGCTTTGGCACAACGCTTAGTACGATGCATTTGCAAAAAATGCCGCAAACCTTATCAGCCGTCACATGAAGAAGAAAGTTTTTTCGCAGAGCTTTTCGGCAGTAGTTTTTGTAGACGAAAATTTTACTATGGTTGTGGTTGTGAGCATTGCAATTCTGTCGGTTATCAGGGACGAACCGGTGTTTTTGAATTGTTAGAATTTGATAATAATAAAAGAAATGTTTTACGGCTTAATGACGCTGATAAATTTATGCAACTAGTAGATCAAGAAAAACGAGCCACTTCGTTATTAGCTAATGCTTATAGTTTAGCATGTAATGGAGATACTACTTTAAGTGAAGTTATGCGCGTTACTGGAGAATGATTGGCTGATGACAATTTATAATTATGAGGGACGCGATCAGAACGGCAAAAAAGTTCGTGGTAGTTTAGAAGCTAACAAAGCTGGTGATGTTGTCGACTTTTTAAAAACTAAGAATATTATTCCTATAACTATTATAGCAAGTAAGAAAAAAAGAAAAACTAATGATTATCTGAGAGGTCTAATTAGTGGCAAAGTTAAAATTAAAGAAGTACTTAATTTTTCTCGACAAATGGCAACTTTAATCAATGCTGGAGTGCCTATCATTAAGGCGGTAAAACAGCTTTTGTTATCGGCAAGAACTAAAGGAATGCGACACGCTTTATCTGGTGTCATGGAAGGAATCGAATCAGGGAAAAGTTTGGCTGCTACTTTAAGTGGTTATCCTAAAGTTTTTTC
>CAYFQQ010000117.1:0-1916 GCA_964345265.1 uncultured Coxiellaceae bacterium | reverse complement strand
ATTCTGGAGGGCATTGTAAATCTTTTTTAAACTACTATAATATGGTGTATTTATAAAATCTTCTGGAAGTGTTCCTATTTCAAATTTAAAATTTGATTCAACTTTTCCGTAGATTTTTTCAAGAAGCTTTCTAATGGTTTCTTTACATTTTGTACATCTTTGATCATGAATTGGCATTTTTATTCACAATAAAAATATAGAAAAATCAAGATTTAAGGGTTAACATCCATATTTCTTAACCCAATTTTCATTTGCAAATTCACTAACATTACAATATTTTTCGTATATAGTAGCAAACCCTTTTTTAATTAACTCAGCATTAATATTCCAATTATTACTTTTGCAGTAAACAACCCCTATCAGACGGCCATAGCTACCTTCAGTCTGTCCATCATCCTCATCTATTAATGCTCTTGAACCTTCTTGACAAATATTCATAACAAACTCTGCAGCTTCAGCTCCTCCTGTTTCATTCCATTCTGGAGCATCAACTAGGGTCAGTCTTATAGAAGTATTATGATCCACTTCTATTGTGTCACCATCTATGATTTTAGTGACTGTAGCATAATAGCATCTTGCAGTTCCCTTACAAAAAGAAGTTGCTGGACATGCACCTAGACTTCCTAAAACCTCAGTTCCATCTGGACAAACCAATGTGAGTGGAGTAGTGCCAGTACATCCAGCTATCAAAATCACAAACATTAAAACTAAGAATATCATTTTTTTCATATAATTAATTAGAAATTCTAATCTTAAATTTTTCATTTTCTTCCATAATCATAGCTATCATTCTGCACAATTCTAAGAAAGAATATGTATCGGATTCATTTTCAAAATAGATTATCATGATTTTATTTATTAATAAGTAGAGTATATTGGTATTTTACAACTGACGGTGGTAGTAGCAAACTATTTATATGTATAACACAGGATCCTCGATAGTCGAGCCATTTACCTGAGCGCGAGGAGGCGCGATGAAGATTTTTACCTCCTTAGTTAACAAAACCCTTAAACAGAATCATATTGTAATTACCTACAGCTTTTCCTCTACCAGAGAAATCCTTTATTTTATATTCACCTTTTCCAAACCTTTGTCGTAGAATATACAAAATATTTCTCAACCATTTACTATTATCATAGTATCTGACACCGTCATTAGACGAGATGAATCTTCCAAGCCCTATGATTGTTGTTGGTTCATTTTTTATACCATTTGCATAAACCCATAGTTCTGGCTTAGAAAAGGAGTTTTGTATAAGCTTAGCTACTATAGTATACCTCCATTTTAAGTTGTGCTCTGCTTGTGGATAATACATAATTTTCTCAATAAAAATCATTATTTCACCACCATATGCCCTAGGAACAGCTATTATTTATATAATATAATAAATAACTCACTCAATTATTGAGTTTTTTGCCTCTTTATTTTGTAATTATATAGGTGTTTTAATCCAAGCAACACTATATCATGCTTAGATTTTTTAGGATACATCTCCATCAGTTTTTGCCATAGATCAATCTCATCGTTTTTTAAGCTAACAGTAATCTGTTCTATAAAACCCATAGCCTAGATCATATCAAGAACTATTTAAAAATTGCTAAAGAATAAATATAGTGATAAAATGAGTACAAAATTAATTTTTGAGGAAATTGGTTTTTGTAAGAAACATGCACATGAAAACGATACTCCTGTATTCAAAGTTAAAGTATTCAGTGGTGATGAAAAAAAGGATGAAATGGAAAAGTGTGCAGAGGATATATTCAAAGAAAAATTTTTGAGACAATTTTGGGTAAGTTTAATTTAATCTATTTTTACAATCATTTTAACAACCTTGAACCGCACTCAGAGTCTGTAGCAGGCCCCCTGCACCATACCTTATGCACTGGGAACGGTGGATACCTAATAAAAACAAATA
>CAYFQQ010000116.1:0-3148 GCA_964345265.1 uncultured Coxiellaceae bacterium | reverse complement strand
AAGTAAAATTTTATTGCTTGAGCAACTTTGCCATATTTTTTCGATCCAACTCGCTAGAGGCAAAATATCAATACTAGGCCAAGTTTTTTTAGCCGAATTTTTTTGAAAATAGTCATATTCAGTGGTTAGGTAATTTGCTAAACGGCGATTAGGAGTTACCACAACGGAATGTACTGTCAGTACTTTGAATAATTGATTTAGCATATTATATCAAATTATGTAACTATCTGAATTTTAGTAATTTTTTTTAGTGGTCAAAAAATATTCAATCTGTTCAGCAACCAATATTACCAATGAATCGGAAACTTTGCTAATGAAATATCCACAATGTTATCCACAGAATTTGTGAATAACTTTTTGTAATAAAGCGAATGAATTTTGCCAACTTTCGTGTTATATTATTTACTTAAAGTGATAAAGTTATATGCATAAACTTAAACTAGCAGAAAACATACTTGACCTCATTGGTAATACACCAATGTTAAAATTAAAAAAAATTTCTCAAGGAATCCCAGCAGAAATTTGGGCGAAAGTTGAATATGCTAATCCCAGTGGAAGTGTGAAAGATAGAATAGCCATAGCAATGCTGGTCGAAGCTGAAAGAGCAGGAATAATTGATACCACAACGAAAATCATCGAGCCTACAACTGGAAATACCGGAATTGCTTTAGCGATGGTTTGTGCCATAAAGGGTTATCAAATGATTGCTGTGATGCCTGAAGCAGCGAGTGTGGAACGCAGGAAGATGATGAATTTGCTGGGAGCAAAAGTTGAAGTTGTTAAGTGCGTTGATAAAAACAAAGGGGTTACCAAGGAAGATATAAAAAATCTAATGAAGAGATTAGAAGAGCTTCGTACCCAATATACGGATTCTTTTGTCCTAAACCAATTCACCAACCCAGCTAACCCAAATGCTCACGCACAGATTACTGCTCAGGAAATCTTAGAACAAACCAATGGTAAAATTAATGCTTTTGTGGCTGCTTGTGGAACAGGAGGAACTTTTAGCGGCGTTGCAAGAGCCCTTAAACAGAAAAATTCTGCAATAAGATGTGTTGTGGTGGAACCTTCAGGTTCTCCAGTTCTTTCTGGTGGCAAGCCCGGGTTTCACAAGATTCAGGGAATAGGAGAAGGATTTATACCAGAAGTTATGGACGTAAATTTGGTAGACGAAATTAAGCAAGTTGACGATGATCAGGCTATTATGACAACACGCCGCTTATGGAAAGAGCAAGGAATTATGGCTGGAATATCCAGTGGAGCTAATGTTTACGCCTCATTACAAGTTGGCAAAACTCTTCGGCCAGGTAATATTATTATTACTATTTTACCAGACAGTGGGCTTAGATATTTTTCTACAGAACTATTTGAATAGCTTTCTGAGTAATACTTTGTAATTTCTGCAGTACGTTCCTATCTGCATTGAGCGGTGGCAGCCAGTAAATAGTATTACCTAACGGCCTTAGTAGAGCACCTAATTCAACTGCTTTCTGATATACAGCAAAACCAGCTCGTTTCTGAGAATCATTTACGATTAAATCAGCAGCAACCATAGCACCGATACTACGGATATTTTTTAATTTACCAGTATTTTCTGCAGTTTCAGCCATTAATTGTTGCAGATGAACTTCATTATCTCGAACCTTCTGATAAATCTTCTCCTGTTCCATCACTAAAAGGCATTCTGAAGCTACACTTGCTGCAAGTGCATTACCTGTAAAGGTATGGGAATGAAAAAATGATTTTCCTGTTTCATAATCGTCATAAAACAAATCATAAATTTTGTCGCTGGTTAACACTACGCTCATTGGCAACCAACCAGAAGTTAAACCTTTTGATAGACACACAAAGTCAGGTTCAATACCAGCATGTTCACATGCTAAAGCAAGTCCGGTACGGCCGATACCAGTCATAATTTCATCGGCAATTAAGTGAATATTATGTTTATAAGTCCATTGTCGTAAACGATATAAAAAATCTTTGCTGTAGACTAACATACCACCGGCTCCTTGCAGTATCGGCTCAACAATAATCGCGGTAGTATACTCTGCGTGCTGTTCCAGTTGTTGTTCAATATCAGCCCAATAGTTACTGCAGTCATTCCATAGAGGATCATTTTTACCGGTTACATAAGGAATATTTTGAATAAATATTGTATTAAATAACATCTCTTGGTAAGGATCTCGAAAAATACCTTCATCACTTACACTAAGCGCAGCACAGGTTTCACCATGATAACTGCTAGCTAAAGCCATGAAACGGTTACGCTTCGTATCACCTTGCAATTTCCTTGCATGTAAACTCATTTTCATAGCGATTTCTACCGCACAGCTACCGTCACCAGCATAAAATACTTTATTAAGATTGTGAGTCAATGAAGCTAATTTTTCCGACAATGCCACAATTGTTTCATTTGTAGTATTTGCCAATATTACATGCTCAAAGCATTCTAACTGTTTAAGTAATGCCTGTTTAAGCCGCGGGTGATTGTGACCCAAAGATTTACACCACCAACTTGAGATAGCATCAATAATTTTACGGCCATCGGCTAATTCAAGATATGGTCCATAAGCTTTGTTGACTATTAAAGGCTTAAATGTTTCATAATCCTTCATCTGTGAGCAAGGATGCCATATATGGCGTAAATCTCGTTCGATAATTTCATCAGTCAATTTAGTTATCCTGTTTTAAATGTTATTGAGCACCTTTTATGTCAAATTTGCTAAAACGCAGCATTTCTTTCGTCATACCCGCGATTCTCTTGTACCGCGATTCTCTTCTCTTGTCATTTTGCAACTCTTTTCGTCATTCCGCGGCTTGACCGCGGAATCCAGTGCCTACCGTGCGGCGCAGTTAATAACATCCTTGTGACTGGATTCTGGCCAGTCCCTGGCCAGAATGACGGAATGATACATTCTGGCCTTTCCATGGCCAGAATGACGGAATTTAATCCTTAAGTTACGCCTTCGCGTGAATGAAATTCAAAGTACACTAATTCTTTATTATAAATAAATCAAATAACATGGTTGACAAACAGCAATTCTAATTTTGACCAATTTTAAGTGCTATTTCACGTCATACCCGCGAAGGCGGGTATCCAAAGAGCCCCAAATTAAATGGATTCTCGCATTCGCGAGAATGACAGCAT
>CAYFQQ010000115.1:0-6041 GCA_964345265.1 uncultured Coxiellaceae bacterium | reverse complement strand
ATGCTGTCATTCTCGCGAATGCGAGAATCCATTTAATTTGGGGCTCTTTGGATACCCGCCTTCGCGGGTATGACGTGAAATAGCACTTAAAATTGGTCAAAATTAGAATTGCTGATGTTCTCTGTAATTCATGATACTTATCTTACGCTATTTTTAATTAGTGTAGATCATGAATATTAAGAAAGGCTTAAGAGAAATGTGCGTTAGTAAATTGTCAAAGGCTATTTCTGTTATTAAATAGCCGTGATAAAATGCGACTTTTAAATTGTTACTATGGGGGAATCAAATGAAAGCAATGCAGCGAATAGCAAAGCAGTTCTTCATCGTTATTTTAGGCTTGTTGATAATAGGCAGTGTAGCCGCAGAAACGACAGCTAGCAAAAATATTATCATCTCTACTCCGAAACTTTCTAATACTATCCCTTTACTTATTCCATCTCCACCAGATATTGATGCCAGAGGCTATGTGCTTTTAGATGCCGATAGCGGATATATAATTGCTCAAAAAAATCCTGATAAGCATATGCCGCCTGCTAGCTTAACTAAGCTTATGACCTTATATTTAATTGCAGACGCTCTGAAGAGTGGACAAATTAGTTTGAATGATAAAGTTAGGATTAGTAGAAAAGCTTGGAGAATTGGTGGTTCAAAAATGTTTATAAAACAAGGCAATTATGTGTCAGTGAGCAAATTGATACAAGGGATAATTGTAGCTTCGGGTAACGATGCTACTATAGCGATGGCTGAATATATCGGTGGTGATGAAAAATCTTTTGTAAGTATAATGAATCAAACTGCTGCTTCTTTAGGTATGAATAATACTCACTATACTGACAGTAATGGATTACCTGAAAAAAATCATTATACCGCGCCTATTGACCTTGCTAAATTAACTCGTGCATGGATATCGAATTACCCAGAATATTATCCCTGGTTTAAGCAAAAATGGATTATCCACAACGGGATTAAACAACCTAATCGTAATCGATTATTATGGCGTGATCCTTCAGTTGATGGTCTAAAAACTGGTCATACTAGTTCTGCCGGTTACTGTTTAGTAGCCTCAGCCGAACGTGATGGAATGCGATTAATTTCAGTGGTAATGGGCTCACCAACTGACAGTACTCGTGCCAATGGCAGTGAAGCATTGCTCAATTACGGATTCCGTTTTTATGAAACCCATAAACTTTATGCTTCAAATACGCCTCTGACCACGCAGCGTGTATGGTTTGGAAAAAACGATACTTCGAACTTAGGCTTAGCAAGAGATTTATATATAACCATTCCTAAGGGTCAGTATAAGCACATAAAAGCTGTCATATCATTAAACGAAACACTCAATGCTCCTATTATTAAAGGGCAGTCTTATGGCACTGTTAAGGTATCGTTGAATGATAAGGAAATTACAGAACAGCCTTTAGTAGCTTTACAAGAGAATCCTAGAGGAGGATTGTGGTCACGCTTTGTTGATCATATCGGTTTATTTTTTCATAAATTTATTTAACTGATTTTATTGTATGAACAAAAGCATCGTTTATTTAAATGGTAAATATATGCCGTTAAAAAAAGCCAAGGTTTCTGTTCTAGATCGCGGCTTTTTATTTGCAGATGGAGTTTATGAAGTTATCCCCATTTATAATGGAGAACCTTTTTGTAAACAGCAACATTTAAATCGGTTACAGAAAAGTTTGCAAGGCATTTATATGCAATTACCTTTTAATCAGCAACGATGGTATAGAATTTTTGCTAGCTTAATTAAAAAAAATAATGCAACACAAGGTAATTATCATATTTATTTACAAATAACTCGTGGTGTCGCGTCAAAGCGTAGTCATACATTATCTGATAATATAAAACCTACGGTTTTTGTCGCTGTTAATAAATCGACTAAAGTATTATCTTATGAAGAACTTTGTCGCGGGAAAGCAGTGATCACTGCTCAAGATACCCGCTGGCAATTTTGTAATATAAAATCTATTTCTTTATTACCTAATGTATTACTATCTCAACAAGCAAAAAGGGCTGGGTGTGAGGAGGCTATTTTAATCCGTGATGGATACGCTATTGAAGGAGCGTCAAGTAATTTATTTATGGTAAAAAATAATAATCTTATTACTCCGCCATTGTCTTCTTATGTTTTGGGCGGAATAACTCGTGAGATTGTCATTGAGCTTGCAAGAAAAAATAAGATTTTATGCAAAGAGCAACAAATTGCCGAATCCAGACTTGCTAATGTTGATGAAATTTGGATCACTAGTTCAACTCGGGAAGTTTATCCGATAACTAAATTAAATAATAGACCAGTTGGTAATGGAAAGGTTGGGCCAATTTGGAAAAAGATGATTAAACTGTATCGTGACAACACCCGTAGTACGTAATTTAGGCATTTGTGCTTATCAAGAAATTTGGCGAAAAATGTACGAGTTTTCCGAGCAGCGTGATGTTAACACCGCTGATGAAATTTGGTTATTGCAGCATTATCCAGTTTTTACTCAAGGTCAGGCAGGTTTAACTAAACACATTTTAAATCCAGGGAACATTCCGATTGTAAAAACAGATCGAGGAGGACAAGTAACTTATCATGGCCCAGGACAGCTAGTAGTTTATCTATTGATTAATCTGCAACGGATTAAATTAGGAGTTAGACAATTTGTAAACATTTTGCAACAGTCGATAATGCAATTATTAGCTGATTATAAAATCGTTGCTAATACTAAAGCTGATGCTCCTGGAGTTTATGTGAATGACGCTAAAATATGTTCAATAGGCCTAAGAGTTCGCAGAGGCTGTTCATATCATGGCATTGCACTGAATGTGAATATGAATCTTGAACCTTTTACTAGAATTAACCCGTGCGGAATTAAAAATTTAAAAATAGCTCAGATTAGTGATTATGTTGATAACATTAACTTTTCAGAAGTCGAAGAAAAAATTGTTAAATATCTAATGAAAAATTTAGGTTAAAAAAATGGGTAATAATAAATTGTTACGTAAGCCGCCTTGGATTCGAAGTCAACTAGCCTCTAAAAATAAAATCGCTAAAGTTGCAAATTTGTTACGTGTTAACAATTTAAAAACCGTATGTGAAGAAGCTGCTTGTCCTAATCTCGGTGAATGTTTCTCGTGTGGCACAGCTACATTCATGATTATGGGTGATATCTGTACTCGTAACTGTCACTTTTGTAATGTAAAACATGGTCGTCCTATACCATTAGATTGTAATGAACCCAACAAATTGGCACAGACAGTAAAAGCTATGGGTTTGAAATACGTAGTAATAACGTCGGTAACTCGTGATGATCTTGAAGATGGTGGTGCTGGTCATTTTACAGCATGCATAAAAGAAATTCGGCGACAAAATTCATCTATTAAAATAGAAGTTTTGACTCCGGACTTCCGTGGTTGCATGGAACAAGCATTGAATATTTTTGAACAAAATCCTCCTGATGTGTTTAATCATAATATAGAAACTGTTCCACGTTTGTATAAAGAAGTATGCCCTAGTGCTGATTATAAATTATCCCTAAACTTGCTTAAGGAATTCAAAGATCGCTTGCCATATATACCGACTAAATCTGGCATGATGCTGGGACTTGGAGAAACTGATTTGGAGATCGAACAAGTTTTAACTGATCTTCGTGAACACGATATTGATCGAGTAACATTAGGTCAATACTTACAACCTACCGTTAATCATCTTCCTGTTGACCGTTTTGTAACTCCACAACAGTTTAATGAATTAACAGAGTTAGCTAAACGAATCGGATTTAAGCATATTGCTAGCGGCCCTATGGTTCGCTCATCTTATCATGCAGCATCTCAGTGAGATTAGGTTGAAAGCGAATATTATAATTGTTATATAAATCTCAAATATGCTATAATTAGAATGAACTGGAAAGTTGTTTATTATGATACGAAAGTTGAGGATGCCATTTTGAATTGGCCTAAGAAGATTTTGCAACGATATTTGCGTATCGTTACTTTAATCAAAGAGGAAGGCCCTGATTTGGGAATGCCTTTTACGCGGTCGATAGGAAAGGGATTGTTTGAAATTCGTGTTAAAGCACAAGAGGGAATTGGTAGAGTGTTTTTTTGTTATACTCTAAAAACTAAAATAGTTATTTTGCATAGTTTTATTAAGAAAACACAAAAGATTCCAAAAGGAGAACTAGAAGTTGTTAAGAAACGTATGAAAGAGGTTATAAGATATGAGCTATAAACCAGTATCTCATGAAGATTTTGAAAAAAAAGCTTTTGCTATACCAGGCGTCTTGGAAGGGTACAATGACCTAGAAGAGGAATTTACTATGATAGCTGAATTAATCAAGGCGCGAAAATTAGCTGGTAAATCTCAAACTGAAATTGCTAAGCAGATGCATACTGCACAATCTACAATTGCTCGTCTCGAAGCTGGTTTTGGCAAAGAACGCCATTCGCCGACTTTAAATACTTTAAAACGTTATGCAATGGCTGTAGGATGTAGGTTGTCGATTAAACTTGTACCAGAAGAACGACGTACTGTTTAAGAATTTGTAAATCTAATCTTTTTTATATCTCTGTTCTTTGAAATTTTTTTGATATTTTATTTGTATGGAATTTACAGCAATTCCCGCTCTAATTGCATTTGGCATATGTTCAATATTTGCAAGGCTTTATGGAAATATTTTTCGTTAAAAGAAAATGGGATTTATCAGCAAATCAATGAAAATATATTTTTTGAAACGATTAATCTGTAAACTATATTAGTAAACGAATGGCTTCAAACATGTTGCCAGCGGCCCAATGGTGCGGTCGTCTTATCATGCAGCATCTCAGTGCAGCTAGCTATCATATTAATTGACGTTAATAGCTGTATGGCATTAAAAAAGTTGACAACTAAATTGTAACCATATATAGTTACAATATGGGGAAGCACGAAACGCTACTACACAAGGCAAAAAATAATCCAAATGGATTATCCTTTAATGATTTTCGGGCATTGATGAAGTCTTGTGGATGGTTAGAAGACCACCAAACAGGAAGCCATCAAATTTGGTATTCCCCAACCAGGTATCGTATTTCTATTCAAAATAGAAAAGGGAAAGCAAAAGGGTATCAAGTGAAACAATTTTTAACTAGACATTATGATGAGGTGCATAAAGATGAGCAAAAAAGAATTTGACGGGTTTTCAGTAAATATTTTTCTAGATGATGAAGGGGACTGGGTTACTCATTTTATCGAACTCCCGAATGTTTCTGCTTGTGGAGGTACGGCAGAGGAAGCGTTGAGTGAGCTAAAAATTGCATGGGAAGGTGTTAAAAAAAGTTATCATAAGCATGGAGAACCTATCCCAGTTGCTCCATCTCAAAAAAAATATAGTGGTCACTTTAATATTCGTGTAGATAAACGCATACATAAACTTTTGGCCATGGAAGCAACAATAGCTGGTGTAAGCCGAAATGCTTTGGTTGCTCAAAAATTGACTCAATCGGTTAGTCATCTTCCGGCTTAGAAAGTCGCTTTATCCACCTTCGCAGAAAACCACGGATTTACCCGTGGATGGATGCGAAGGAGGGTTAATGCTTCGGAGGATAGATTCCTCACGAAGTGAGGTGGCCGTAATAACCACACGTTTACACGTGGGAATCTAGATAATACAAAAGTTCAGGACGCCATATTGAATTGGCCCAAGAAGATTTTACAACGATATTTGCGTATCGTTACTTTGATCAAAGAGGAAGGGCCTGATTTAGGGATGCCTTTTACACGATCGGTAGGAAGAGATTTATTTGAGATTCGTGTTAAAGCACAAGAAGGGATTGGTAGAGTGTTTTTTTGTTATGCTCTAAAAACCAGGATAGTTATTTTTGCATAGTTTTATTAAGAGAACACAGAAGATTCCAAAAAGAGAGCTAGAAGTTGTTAAAAACCGTATGAAGGAGGTTAGGCGTTGTTGAATAAATGTTCCGTCATTCCCGCGCAAGCGGGAATCTCAAATTAGTTATTGAATAATGTCGTAATATAAATCGCGCCATGAAAGATTCATTTTCTCAATTAATTG
>CAYFQQ010000114.1:0-2536 GCA_964345265.1 uncultured Coxiellaceae bacterium | reverse complement strand
CGCACCGGTAAAACATATCCACGCTTCGTATATTGCCGCCTGTTTGTGACTAAGTAGATTTATCTCCCTCTCATTCAAACCCTCCGGTAGACCACGTAAATTATCGACACAAAGATGCTTAGGTATTTCATCAAATAAGTCTTCAATATCATTGATGCCAATAGTACTCAACATCATTTTAATATCTTCTTCGGTATGAGGAATAAAAGGCATAGTTATCTCCTTGTCACTCTATATTTTTATATTTCTGTTTTCTTCGATGGCTTTGTTGCATAAATGCTTCGAGAAACGTCATCCCCGCGAATGCGGGGATCCAGTATTCGTAGTGTTCTTGACTAGATTCCCGCTTTCGCGGGAATGACCAAATATACCGATTTTTCTCTATGTTAAATGTTTGCAACAACATCTTCTTCGACTTCTATTCTGCTTCTTCTAAAAATTTTCGATAAGCATCTGCATCCATCAATTCTTTTATCGCGTCAACATTTTCAGGACGTAGACGTATTATCCAGCCTTCTCCATAAGGATCTTTATTTACTAGATCTGGAGTATCGGTCAGTTTTTCATTGACTGCTATTATTTCTCCTGCAATCGGCGAATAAAAATCAGAAGCAGATTTTACCGATTCTAAAACTCCACATTCACCCTTGGCTTCTATTTTCTTACCCACTTCAGGTAAGTCCACATACACCATATCACCCATTGACTCTTGGGCATGATCGGTAACACCAAGAACAGCACTATCATCTTCTAAACGCACCCATTCATGAGTACCGGAATAATACAAATTTTCAGGTATATTGCTCATCGTTATTTCTCCTCAAATACTTTTTTACCTTTTCGTACAAAAGGTGGTTTAACAACTTTCGCCGATACTTGTTTCCCATGTATTGCAACGAAAAAATGATCACCAACATGAGCATCGATAGGCAATCGAGCTAAAGCTACGGAAAATCCAAGCGTTGGTGAAAAACCGCCGCTAGTAATTTCACCTTGGCCTAAATTCTCAGATGTAACTTTCTGGTGACTACGCAAGATTCCTTTTCCTTTATCCAAGATTAATCCGTAGATATTCCTTTTTATTCCCTCACGTTTTTGAGCTTCCAAAGCTTTGCGGCCAATGAAATCTCGATCTTCAGGCTGCCAAGCTATCGTCCATTCAAGATTTGCTTCAAGTGGTGTGGTGGTCTCATCCATATCGGAGCCATACAAACTTAAGCCCGCCTCTAACCTTAGAGAATCACGTGCAACTAAGCTACATGGAGCAACTTCAGCATTTAACAAAGCTTGCCAAAATTGTGGTGCTGCATCCCCAGGCAAAATAATTTCATAACCGTCCTCACCAGTATAACCAGTACGAGCAATCAACCAATCATTCACGATTGCACTCTGAAATACTTTCAGATCCTTAGTTGCTTCACGTTGTTCCTCTGTAAATATAGACTGAGTTTTACTGATGGCGTTAGGACCTTGAATCGCTATCATAGCTAAATTGGGACGTTCTATGATCTCAATGTCAAAATCACCTTTTTGCTTATTAAGCCAGGCTAAATCCTTATCGCGAGTAGCAGCGTTACTTACTATACGGTAATTCTGTTCATCGAATCTATAGACTATTAAGTCATCAATCACTCCGCCTTGTTCGTTCAACATGCAACTATACAAAGCTTTTCCGGTTTCTTTAAGCTTATCTACATCGTTAGCTATTAAATAACGCAAATAATCTCGTGCTTGCTTACCTCTTACGTCCACAACATTCATATGAGAAACATCAAACATGCCAGCATCTTGGCGTACTTTGTTGTGCTCTGCTATTTGTGAACCATAATAAAGAGGCATTTCCCAACCAGCGAACTCGCCCATTTTAGCACTAGCTTCGAGGTGTTTTTGATAAAGTACTGTATGTTTTAGAGCCATCATTTACATTTACCTTTTTAAAATGTGTGCATTATAATGGATTAGGATAATGAGGTATACCTTATTTTTTTAAAAAATATACTATATCTATCTATAGTATCAAAAGACAAATTCACACCAGCAATTCTAATTTTGACCAATTTTAAGTGCTATTTCACGTCATACCCGCGAAGGCGGGTCCAAAGAGCCCCAAATTAAATGGATTCTCGCATTCACGAGAATGACAGTATCAAAATGAGAATTGCTGAATTCACACATCTTTATCACTATTTTCTGCTTAGCCTCTAGATAAGCATTAGCAATATCTTGTTTTTGCTGTTCATCAAACTCTCTACTAGTCGCTATAGTTTCCGTTAATCTAGACAACAACTTTATGTATGGTTTCCATTCTTGTTGAGAATCATAATATACTATATTACTAACCAACTGCACATAATCGCCCGCTTCCTTGCATTTTATAATCTCTTGTTTTAATTTCCAAAATTGATTTATAGGCGCATCATTGGCGTTGTTGAATAAATAGCTTAATAACGATCGTCATTCCCGCGAAAGCGGGAATCTCATATCAATGGCAATTAATATGCAGGCATTCCAAGTTGATTCATTTTATTAATTGCAA
>CAYFQQ010000113.1:0-2665 GCA_964345265.1 uncultured Coxiellaceae bacterium | reverse complement strand
TACCAAACAAATATGATCTTTTTACATCCCTGTAGCCTGGATCCCGTCAATCCATGACGGGATGACAAAATTTAAATGCCAATGAAGTAGATTTAATTAACAAAATGAGAATTGCTGATTCATAACCGCCACTTTTGACATGAATGTGCCCGCTAGGCCTAATATAAGAATTTACTGCTTGCGGACAAATATTTATTATATGAAGGAATGTTATTACTAGTATATTCCTGGTATGGTTGAAGGGTATGTTTGTAGAACCCTTTGTTAAAAAAGGTATATATAGAAATATACACAATTATTGGGTTTATGGTTCGGGTAATTTCAAATACTCATGGGACTCACGATACTATGGTGGGATTCCGAGGCTTAGGATTAATCATAAGTTAGTGCCTTTTTTAACGTTTTAGCCTAATTGGATTAGATAAGGCTATGAAGTATTTATTTCTTTATAAGCAGAAAAATGATTTATTCTTAGATTTTAATCTGGCGCTCTTTGATATATTATTTAACCGTAACTTGCCACGATTAAATTTTTAAGTTAAGAAGTCAAAATGAATTTACTAAAATGGGCTGCTTCACTAGTTAAAAATTTTAGTTTCTTTGTTACAGGTAGTGGTGTGGCTATAAATTTAGCTACACCAGAAGTATCCCCAACTGCGTCAACCGTAGGAAACTTTATTGCTATTGGTGGAGGTAGTACTTATTCTATATTTAAAAATCTAAAAACAACTATTAGTATTGCAGGTGATGCTAAATATTCTTGTGAAATTTTTAAAAGGCTATATTATTTGACTAATACACAGGATATTGAAGAAGTTTTGCGAAGACTAGAAGTGACTCAAGAAAAAATAAATAGTTTAAAAACACTTGTAAATGCTGTTATCGATTCTGCTAACTCCACTAAACGTGCTTATTTATATTTTGGGATTAATGCTGCATTTCAAATGCTTCTTGCCATTTCTAGTATAAGCATATATACCGCTATGATTAAGGATAATGATGACAATATTTGGGATGCACCGAGTATATCAAATTTGATATTAATTCCTTTATTTATTTTTACTCAATATGGTACGCATAGTTTTTTCGCTAGAAAATTAAGAAAAATAAATGAGAAAGCTACTACTTTAAAGCAAGAGTTAAAAGGATTAGAAAACAGTTATTCACTCCGAACTTTGAATCTTCGTGAATTAGTACGAGAAAGCAGAGAAAAGCAAAATAGCTTAGTAGAAATATATAGAATTATAACAAAAAATTTCCAAGTGATAGATGATTTCAATCAGCAATTAAGAGACTTTAGCACGGAAAAATATACAGATGATTCAGGTATGGAAAAAAGACATAATGAAATAACAGATCGACTTTGTATTGCTAGAGAAGCAGTTATTCGTAACCAAAAAGTAGGACGAGAAATTACTGAAAAATTAGATCTGCTTCACACTAGAATCAATGTTTTTTGTAGGGAATTAAGAGAAGATTTTGCATGTTTCCAACGAACTCAACAATTATTCGACGAGATCAACCAACAATCTTTAGACTTATTTGAAGATTTTGCAGCAAATAAAGAAAGTCGTCAATTAATATTACAATCCTATCCCGAATTATCATTTGGCCAATAAGCCACAATTTTGCTATATTATTTATGATCATGAAAACTGGTGGTAATATAATTTCAGATAGGTTGAGTGAAAGTATAAGTATAGTGGCTCACGAAAGATTCGTTATAAATTGTTGGTTGCCGATTTTAAATACATATTATCAATTACAACCTAATTTTAGTTTTAGCATACAAGCGCAGCAACATTATATTGATGCTATTTTTCATACAGTAGATTTTTTATACCAATTTTATGATTTAGACCCAATATATTTTAGTTTATTAGACCATGCAATACGCACACTAGAAAAGCTAACGTCTGCAGATGACCAAAAAGAAATGCTTGCAGAGTATTGTGACAGAGCTACTATAGTATTTCAAACAGCGGCGGATAAAACCGAACAGGACCTTATTTATAAGCGAATTTGGTCCATTAAAGCAAAAGAATATAGAAGTAAAGCTGATACTCTAAGAGGAATAACTTCTGATATTACTCATGAGGAAAGGATAATGCAATTATATAAAACTTTTGCTGAAAGTGTACCACATGAATTTATTAGAAATCTGTTATTGGGTAATTATAGAAGATATGAAAATAGCTATAGAGTGAATGAGCCTCAATCCGATGTAGATGGGTTACGTCGTCGCAAGCATAGAGAGATGCAAGATGATGATGAGCAAGCCCCACTATTAAATGGTTTAGATTGTTGGTAGAGTAAAAAGTTAGCTATCAAGAGATACGGTAATATAAGTATCTTGAACATTTTGTCTAGAAACTCTAGCATGGGGTAGCGGAGTATTCGTGGCAAAATTTACGCTTTGGAAGGCTACATTTCAACCATTTACTTTACGTTAGCTGATTTTTCCAACTATTCCTTGAATAGCTGCCGTCATATTATCAATATTTTGTTGGTTAACTTGTATTCTTCTTCCTTGAACAGAAAGGTGCTATTAGGCGACAATTATCTTTGCCGGTTGGCGACAATTAAAGTTGCCGATTAAAAGTGTTAAATTGCGAGGCATTTACGACCAAGAAATTGGAGGGGGAAATGCCAGGCAAACGAATAA
>CAYFQQ010000112.1:0-6358 GCA_964345265.1 uncultured Coxiellaceae bacterium | reverse complement strand
TGACCAATTTTAAGTGCTATTTCACGTCATACCCGCGAAGGCGGGTATCCAAAGAGCCCCAAATTAAATGGATTCTCGCATTCGCGAGAATGACAGCATCAAAATGAGAATTGCTGGTATTAGACTGAATTTTCTTGACAATTTGCCTTGATTTGGATTATTATTTACACTTAAAATGTTAATAGGGATATTATCATGAACCGTACACTAATTACCATTGGAATTTCAATTGTTATTGCCGCACTATTTACCTTTTTAGCCTATCGATGGCTTAATTCGTTGAAAGATTTACAACAGCAGCCGCAGCAAAAACCACCTGCTTCAGTTAACGTCTTAGTAGCGACTACTGATTTACAGCCGCGGCAACGTATTCGATCCGCCAATGTACGGTGGCAGTCGTTGTCAGAGCAAAGATTGTCCCCGAATTTCATAACCCAAAGAGGTTATAAAATCAAAGATATAATCGGTGGAAGTGTGTTCGCACCCATTAAACAAGGTCAGCCGATTACTAAACAGAATGTAATTCTTACAAAAGATTTTGACTCTTACTCTTTGGCTGATTTAATTCAACCAGGAATGCGTGCTATGAGTGTAACGATTGACTCATCATCTAATCTTGCTAAATATATAAAAACCGGTGATTACATTGATATTCTGCTGACTTCACCTTCTCCACCTGCAAAAACCATTACTATTTTACATGGCGCTTATGTTTTAGCTGTGAATACTGGTGGAGGTGTTGTTTCCTCAGGCTCTTCCAAATCTAGCGGATCTTGCAAAAACAAATCTGGCAAAGGCGGTTGCGGAGCCAAAAGTCAAGAGGCTGGTCATGCTGGAGGTGGTTGTACTGTGACTTTAGAAGTAACACCTGAACAAGCGGAGTTCTTGACCGGTATAGAAAGAAGTAGCGGTGTATTATCAATGTCTTTGTATAGTAGTAACCTGGCGGAGCCACCTGCAAATTGGCATACCCCGATTATTTTTAAAAAAGTTATATCTAAACAAGCTGAAAGATTACCATTAATACTTATAAAGGGAAGTAAAGCGAAGGAAATTCCATGGTAAAGGGAAAATCGATACTGACATTAATTATTGTTACAGTAGGTATATTTTTTTGCTGTCACAATGTAACGTTTGCTAGCAATATTAGTAGTTCAGCTCGATATAAAACTATCCTGTTAACCATGCATAAAGGTAAAATTGTTCGTCTTCCACAAAAACCGCTAACTGTTTTTCTAGCTGACCCAAATATTGCGGATTTACATATTAAATCTCCCGGTATTATTTATTTATATCCAAAAAGGCTGGGAGAGACTTCGCTTTACGCAGCAGATAAATATGATCGGACAATAGTTGATTATACAATTCGTGTTCAAGCAGACTTGCAGCGTCTACGAAGAATGCTAAAAGATATGTTTGGAGTCAAAAATCTACATATCGAAATGTTGGATAATAAAATACTGATAAAAGGCAATGTTGAAAGCATGGAGAAAGCTGCGGAAGTGGCACGTCTTGCAGCAAACTTTGCTGGTGGTAGTGGTAATGTGATTAACTTTACAAAAGTAACAGCTGCTTCCCAAATCAGTTTACGAGTACAGATTGTGGAAATGTCTCGTGATATCAGTCGAACAATTGGTATCAATTGGTCGGCTTTTTATAGTACTAGAAATGTGCTTGCAGGTATAGGTTTCGGTGGCAATGGGATCGCAACTCTTGGTGGTTTATATGGTTTAGCAAATATCAGGAGTGGAAATTTTTCTATAGATACTTTAATTAATATATTGGAATCTAACGGTTTGGTGACTATATTATCACAGCCAACGCTTACTACACTATCTGGCGAAACTGCAAGTTTCTTGGCTGGTGGTGAAGTTGCTATTCCTGTAGCTCAAGCTTTGGGTATAGCAACAGTTGTATATAAGTCTTTCGGAGTATCTTTGTCTTTTACACCAACTTTGGTATCGAACGATCTGATTAACTTAAAAGTAAGTCCCGAGGTTAGTGAATTATCTAGTAGTGGTGGGGTAACTATTAATAGATATGTTGTTCCAGGTATAGTTACACGCCGTGCGCAAACTACGGTTGAATTAAAAAGTGGACAGAGTTTTGTAATTGCTGGCTTATTGCAGAACAATGCTCATAAATATATAGATAAATTTCCTGGATTAGGGGATCTACCTGTTTTGGGTAATCTGTTTAGCTCCGAGCATTTTCAACGTGGAGAAACGGAATTGGTTATTATTGTAACTCCATATTTAGTCAGACCGACAGTAGATAAAAAAATAGTTAAGCCGATACCAAAATCACGTGAACAGTATGGATTTATGTTGTGGTAAGGAGGGATGATGCATGATACAAAATTCAATTAAAATAACCAAATACTTGCTCATTATTGCGATGCTATCGTCCGGTTGTACTTCTAGATTTTGGCAACCTGCGATATGGGATGGCACGACTAATTATGTAAATCGGATTGGTACCGCAACTGAACATTACACTTTTACGTACAAAAAAAATGCTACTAAATTAACTTCTGATCAAGTTGAAGCTTTGTATAGAATAATTAATAAAAATCGTAATGTGCAGGCAGTATATGTTTCATCATGTGCATCCGTGTGTTCGCGTTTAAAAAATAAAGGTAAGTTTTTAATTAAGTCGCGTTTAAATAATATGATTAATTCAATTCGTAATCGGGAATTTAATCCAGTTGTAATAAAACCGATAAGAAATAAGTGTTATGATAAGGGGTTATGTGTCAATGTCAGTGTTAAACGAAAGGTGGTTATACCACCTGTTTGTCCAAGTGTTTCTTCTGGAAGTGACTATTATCGTATAGATAAAAGATTTGGATGTGCGACTGTCCACAATCTTGGAGTAATGATTGCTAATCCAGATGATTTACATGCTAAACCGGGTATCAATACAATATCTGGTAGGCGGGCAGCGTCTATGGTTAAAGGGTAAATAAAGTTACGGTGATCAATGTGGTGATTAGTACAACAAAAAATTGGCTTGCTTTTATAAAAGATGAGAATTTAATTGCAACCTTACAGCAACTCCCCAAAGATATTGGTGAAATTAATTTACGTAAAGGTGATATTAATACTGCTATAAATTCTCTAACGAGTGCTAATGAGGCATGTAAATATTTGTTAGTAGAGATAACTGATTGCGATCATCCTGTTGTTAAACTCAATGAGCTTGCTGAAAAATGCTTTCAAGGTACCCACATCTTAGTATTTGGTTCTATAGATCACATAAGATTTTATCATGATATTAAGAAGACCGGAGTAGACGATTATCTGGTTTTACCAGTAGACGAAACGCGGTTACTTGATATTATGGTATCTAGTTTAAAGGAGGAAACCCACAAAAGAACAAATTCTATTGTTATGGTAACTGGCTCGCGTGGTGGTGTCGGTGGTTCTATGGTGGCTGTCAATTTAAGTTGGATATTGGCTGAACAACACGGCATTAAAACTGCTTTAATAGATTTGGATACATACTTTGGTATTAGTACTTTTGCATTAAGTCTCGAAACTAATCAAGGTTTATTAAAAGCATTAGAAAATATTAAAGATATAGATAAAGTTGTGTTAGGCCAACTTATGATAGAGAAGACTAAAAACTTATCAGTTTTAGCGGCTACGGAACCTCTTGAGAAAGAAAAGTTATATGACCAGGATAATCTTAAAGTATTGTTAGATTTGGTACGCAAGGAATTTATTATTAGTGTAGTTGATTTGCCACATTATTTATTACCGTATTTGAGGTTGTTGGCAAATATGGTTAGTGATTTTGTTATCGTTAGTGATTTATCACTTATAGCGTTGCGGGATACGATACGAAGGATGCAGTGGATAAGAGAATTTTATCCAGATACTGTTGTACATGTTGTTGCAACGAAGCATAAGGAAAATAACGAATATACCTTGACTAAAGGTCAATTTGAACAGCAGCTCGGAAGGTCTTTGGATTATATTTTACCGTTTGATAGGTTATTAGTAACATCAGCATTGAATAGGGGAGAACCGCTTGCTAAATGGAATAATAAGGTTACTAAAATACTTAGTAGATTAGCACAAAATTTTCATAACCAAGAACCACAAAAATTTGGTGGGTTATTGGGAAAAACATTAAAGAAAATACGTAATTGGTTTTAGTTTATGTTTGGAAAACGCAGTTTAAATAAAGTTTCTGATTCTGATGCGACTGATGCTGAAATTCGGCAAGAAAATCAGGCAACAAGTCCGTGTATAGAACATACCCTAAAGGTTTTGTATCCGTTAATTATGAAAGCAGTTGATGTTGAGGAATTAACCTCGATGTCTGAAGATGAAGCACTGTTGTATTTGTATCCGATTATTGAAGGAATACTTAAACAACATCATATTAATTTAGATTCAGAAGAAAAGAAAATCTTAGAAAATCGTTTGCTTGATGATATGTTTGGTTCAGGTCCGATAGAACCACTTTTTGCTGATGATAATATTAGTGATATTTTAGTAAATGCTCCTGATAAAGTTTATATCGAACGAAATGGGGAATTACAGCTTACTAAAGTTGCATTTCAGGATAAAGAGCATATTTTGAATATAATTGCTCGTATTATATCTCGTGTGCATCGTAGGATTGATGAACGCAATCCTTTTGTTGATGCTATACTCAGTGATGGTAGTCGAGTTAATGCGATTATTCCTCCAGCTGCAGTTGATTCTCCGTGTCTTTCAATCCGCAAATTTAAAAAACAAGTGATCACTTTAGAAAAGATGGTGCAACAAGGTAATATTTCTCAGGCTATTGCTGATTTCTTAGCGATCGCTGTGCAATGTAGACTGAATATTATAATGACTGGCGGAGCTGGAGCGGGGAAAACCACTTTGCTTAATGCTTTATCTTTTTATATTCCAGGTAGTGAACGTGTTGTTACTATAGAAGAAATTCCTGAGTTACAATTGCAACAACAACATGTAGTTAGGTTAGTAACTCGTCCCGAAAATGTTGAAGGAGAAGGAGAAATATCTCAGCGTGATCTTTTACGAAATTCATTACATATGCGTCCCGATCGCATTATCATTGGGGAGGTCCGTGGTGCAGAAGCATTTGATTTGTTACAAGCTGTTAATACTGGTCATGATGGCTCTATGTGTACTTTACATGCTAGTAATCCGCACGAAGTTCCGACGCGACTTAGCAATTTGGTATGTTTAACAGGTTATGATTTAACAAACGATTCTATACTCCGACAAATTTCTCAAGCTATTAATTTAGTGGTATTTATTAGCCGCGGTCGCGATGGTAAGCGGCGGGTTACTAATGTTGCTGAAATCACTGGCTTTGCTGATAGGGCTATTACTACTCAAGAATTATTCCATTTTGATTTTCAAGGGCAAGATAAGCAAGGAAACATAACTGGCGAGTTTAGATCGAATCACAATATCCCGTTATTTATTAAACGTACGCAATATTTTGGCTTAGATAAAAAAATAACTGAGATAATAAAGTAACATGATACCAAATTTACAAATGGTTTTATTTATATTTATGTTTGTATACGTTTTTTTATTTATTGTTATTGTTGCTCAATTATTTTATTTCAATAATCAATTACAAATTCAACAACGTTTAGAAAAAATTAACCAAAACCAAAGTTTACATATCAGAAAAAAAAATTTATTTTTGCGGGTAAAATTACAGCAGTTGTGGAAGAATCATATTATTTTTTATGCATATTCTTTCATTGTGGTAATTGCAACGTTAATGGTTTTCTTAACAGGATATTCTAGTGGTAAGTTACTTCTGATGGTCGCGATTTATCTTATTGGGCTATTTTTTGTAAAATTGTTATTTGAATTTAACGAACAGAGTTTAAGAAGGCACTTAATTGATCAATTCCCAAATGTAATTGATATTTTGGCAAATCATGTTGCTATAAGCAATTCGTTACTTGATGCTATTAAAACCGCTGCTGAGCATGCTTCTGGATTACTAAAACAGGAGTTAATGTTATTGTGGAATAAGATGTCTTTAGGGGCCTCACCATCGGAAGCAATATTTGAGACTGCAAAGAAATATAATGCTATCGAGTTCTATTACTTTAGTATTATTGTAGGTATCCATTTGAAAACTGGAGCACATATAGTTCAGCTATTACATGATATGGCTAATATATTGCGAGAACGAAGATATACTTTGATGAAAGTACGCGCACTGTTTGCTCAAGTGAAAATAAGTGGTATTATTATTGCTCTTGTACCACCAGCTTTTGTTATTCTTATTTCTGCAATAAGACCTGATTATTGGATGCCTTATTTTACTAATCCAATAGCACAAAAGATTTTATTTGTATGTTTTGGTT
>CAYFQQ010000111.1:0-1617 GCA_964345265.1 uncultured Coxiellaceae bacterium | reverse complement strand
TTGAGTGCAACTTGAGTTTGTGTTCTTAGTGCTGCTAACGGCGTTTTTAGTTCATGAGCAGCATTTGTAGCGAAACGCTTTTCACGTTGAAAAGCTGCTTGTAATCTTTTGAAAAGTTTATTTAATTCATCTACTAGCGGCCTGATTTCATTGGGAACCCCTCGTGTATCTACAGTCTGTAGATTGCTTGCCGCACGTTGCCGGACTTCAGTGGTAACTCGGCGGATGCTAGTAAGTCCTTTGCCAATAATAATCCAAATTAATAATCCTAAGATTGGATAAGAAATTAGCATTATAATAATTAAGTCTCTAGCTGCTTGTGTGGCTAGTCGATCACGAAAAGAATAACGTTCTGCAACGATTATGGTATCTTTTTTTACAGGATTGTGAGAGACATAAACGCGCCATGGTACGTTATCGATTATGCAATTGTTAAAGCCAATTTTTTTTAAACATGTGGATGTAGGTAGCATGCCCTGAGAATGTAAGAGAAGTTTATTATGATTATTCCAAACCTTATATTGAATATGTTCTGATGAAGGTGTCGTTATCTGTATTAATTTTGGTATTTCATTAATATCTCTTTGTAACTTAATTAAGGTGCCTGGATTTTCATTGATTATAGCTTGTAGAGTTAATGCCACGTACGTTAGTTGATTATCAATGCGGTTGCGAAACTCTTTTTGATCAATGTAAAAATTACCTATTACAACTAAAAGCGTGATTAAAGTAATACTAATTAATAGATTGATTAGTAGAAAAGTGCGAATAGATCGCTTCATTCCTCTTTTTCGACCATGTAGCCAACGCCGCGAATAGTAGTAATCAGTTTATTACCAAATTTTTTGCGCAAATTATGAACGTGTACCTCAAGTGCATTACTATCGACATCGCCTTCCCATCCATAGAGACTCTGCGTTAAATGTTCGCGAGATAAAACGCGTCCTGGATTATCTAATAAAGTGTGTAGAAGAACGAATTCGCGTCTGGAAATGATTACTTTTTTACCATCTTTGTATACTGAATGTGATGCTGGATCTAGTTTAATCGCACCGAAGTTGATGATGGGTTTAGATCGACCACCTGAGCCTCGACGTTGTAAAGCTCGAATACGAGCACAGAGCTCATCTAAATCAAATGGTTTGGCCAAGTAATCGTCTGCACCGCTATCTAACCCTGTTACGAAATCTTCAACTCCATCACGGGCAGTTAGAATTAAAACCGGAGTGTTAATACCCTTGCTACGCATGCTTTTAAGCACATCGAGTCCAGAACATTTAGGGAGACCGAGATCTAATATGATTACAGCGAAGTGATCTGTTGTTATAGCCTGTAGAGCAGCTTGACCATCTTTTATCCAATCAACTGTATATTTATGCTGAATTAAGCCGGCACGTAAACCATCGCCTAATAATTCGTCGTCTTCAACTAGTAAAATACGCATTTATATTTCCAAATAATGTAGTTATACACGATTATAGCACATAAAATAGACAGATGGATAAATAATAAATATTTGGCCAGCAATTCTCATTTTGATGCTGTCATTCTCGCGAATGCGAGAATCCATTTAATTTGGGGCTCTTTGGATACCCGCCTTCGCGGGTATGACGTGAA
>CAYFQQ010000110.1:0-1611 GCA_964345265.1 uncultured Coxiellaceae bacterium | reverse complement strand
GACCAATTTTAAGTGCTATTTCACGTCATACCCGCGAAGGCGGGTATCCAAAGAGCCCCAAATTAAATGGATTCTCGCATTCGCGAGAATGACAGCATCAAAATGAGAATTGCTGTATACATACTGAATGTACTGGTCGAGGTGAGTTTAGTACCGAGAAGAGTCATTATCCAAAATATAAGTGTATCTCAGAAACAGAATATCAAGAAAAGTATCAAGCAAAAATGGCAGCCATTGGCAATGATGCAGAAAAACTATTTTTTATTTTGTTAGCAAATCAAAAGCATTATTGGCACAAATCGGTACAAGGCATATTGGCTTTAGCAAAAAGTTATTCCCCGGAAATAGTGAACAGTTCATGTGCTCGAGCATTGGCATTCGGAGCATGTGAATATCAACTTGTAAAACGTATATGCAAAAGTGGTAGTTATGTACTGCCATTAGAGATAAAAAGATGAATATTAAAACCCAACTAAAAGAATTTAAATTATCAGGTATATATCAATCTTTGGATGAACGCTTAGTTTATGCAAAAGAAAAGTCGTTATCGTATAGTGATTTTTTAGAGTTACTATTAGAAGATGAAAGAAATAATCGGCGAGATAATAGTTATAAAAAACGATATGCTAGAGCAAAGTTACCAACTCATAAGACAATAAAAGATTTCGATTTTAATTTTCAACCATCAATAGATAAAAAAGAAATAAATGACTTTTTAACTTGCCAGTTTATAGACCAAAAACAAAATATTATTTTTATTGGTAATCCTGGTACCGGTAAAAGTCATTTATCGATAGCAATTGCTATTAATGCTTTAATGAAAAATTACAAAGTAATATTTACAACTGCAAGTCAATTATTACATGAATTACATATTTCAAAAGCAGATAACAGTTATAGCAAAAAATTAGAATATTATTTAGCTCCAGATTTATTAGTAATAGATGAGTTAGGCTTTAAAAATGTTCCTAATTATAGTGCCGATGACTTCTTTGAAGTTATATCAAGAAGATATGAGCATGGATCGATAATAATAACAACCAACAAACTATTTGAACAATGGGCAGATATATTTGCGGATAATATATTAGCAGCTGCAATTTTAGATCGGGTTGTACATTACTCTCATATTGTAAAAATTAATGGACCAAGTTATCGACAAAAGAATTTGAAAAAACAAAATGAAATACATTAATATTTTTTTGATCATTACTATGGAAAAATCTCTGGCGATTACTATGGAATTTTCCTTGACTTTGAGGCTATTTCACGTCATACCCGCAAAGGCGGGTATCCAAAGAGCCCCAAATTAAATGGATTCTCACATTCGCGAGAATGACAGCATCAAAATGAGAATTGCTGTTTGGTGACCAAAATTTATATTTGCGAATCGAGATTGTCCCGATAACTAGGAGCAGGGGATTGTTCTACGGGTTTTGTCTCAAGTGCATTAGCAGCCTGGTCTATCGTGGGGCGTCTGGTCGGCTCTTGATTCCAGCACCATTTGATTAACTTAGCAAACCCGGCTGGACAATCTTGAGGAATTTCTTCTTGTTCACCGTCTCGAAGCCACTGGATTAATAGTTCTCTATTATGAGCATCTGAAAATGG
>CAYFQQ010000109.1:0-6540 GCA_964345265.1 uncultured Coxiellaceae bacterium | reverse complement strand
TCATGGAATAAGGAATTATCATCATCGCCAACCCAAACCTCAAAGAGATCACCTAAAATGTATAATGCATCAGTTTTACCTGCAACGGAATGTAGAAATTTTAAAAATGAGTCGGTTTTTTTGAATTGTGATTCTTGTAAGTGTAAGTCTGAGATAAATAACGTATAATTCATTGTATTTATTCTATAATTAATATATAGCCAATCTAAAAGTAGCGAGCTTGGTTAAAAGAATATTTTACTGATAGTTATGTTAATTGTGCAAGGTCAAAAGAATTTTTTATTGGCAAAGGGGTTTAAAGTTATATAATAGATGAAAAAAAAGGTGTTTATATTGAGTAATATGCTGAAAAATTTGTTTTTGTGGTTAATTATAGCAATTATTTTAATTGTTGTGTTTAGTAATTTTGGTCCTCGTCAACCAACTGAAGAAAAACTTACATATTCTGCTTTTCTAAAAGCTGTAGATAAGGGTGATATAAGTAGTGCAGTAATTAGTGGTCATGATATAACTGCTACTACTAAAGATGATCGCCAAATAACTACATACATTCCTCTAAGAGATGAGTTCTTGTTAAGCGAATTAATTAAAAAAGGTGTTAATATAGAGGGTAAACCACCTGAGACGCAAGGCTTATGGATGCATGTTCTCGTTAGTTGGCTTCCAATGATATTATTAATAGGGATATGGATTTTCTTTATGCGACAAATGCAGGGTGGTGGACGTGGTGGACCAATGTCTTTTGGCCGCAGTCGAGCACGGTTATTAAGTGAAGATCAAGTTAAGGTAACTTTCAAAGATGTAGCAGGAATAGAAGAAGCTAAAGAAGAAGTTCAGGAATTAGTGGATTTTTTAAGAGATCCTGGGAAATTCCAAAAATTAGGCGGTAAAGTACCTTGTGGAGTATTGCTGGTAGGTGCTCCTGGTACTGGTAAGACGTTATTAGCAAAGGCCGTTGCTGGTGAGGCTAAAGTGCCTTTTTATACTATTTCTGGTTCTGATTTTGTAGAAATGTTTGTTGGTGTTGGCGCTTCACGAGTACGTGATATGTTTAACACCGCCAAAAAACGCGCTCCTTGTATTATTTTCATTGATGAGCTTGATGCCGTAGGTAGGCATCGTGGTGCAGGATTAGGTGGCGGCCATGATGAACGTGAACAAACCTTAAATCAGTTATTGGTTGAAATGGACGGTTTTGAGGGTAAAGAGGGTGTTATCGTCATGGCAGCAACGAATAGACCCGACGTTTTGGATCCGGCATTATTACGTCCCGGCCGTTTCGATCGTCAAGTAGTAGTTCCATTGCCTGATGTTCAGGGGCGTGAGCAGATATTAAAAGTGCATATGCGTAAAGTGCCAATAGCTAAGAAAGTAAATGCCTCTATTTTGGCACGTGGTACACCGGGTTTTTCAGGGGCTGATTTAGCTAATTTGGTTAATGAGGCTGCGTTATTTGCCGCGCGCGCAAATAAAAAAGCTGTGGAAATGGACGATTTTGAAAAAGCCAAAGATAAAATTCTCATGGGTGCTGAACGGCGTTCTATGGTGATGAGTGACGAAGAAAGAAGATTAACTGCCTATCATGAGGCGGGTCACGCTATAGTTGGTTTACATTTAAAATATCATGATCCAGTTTATAAGGTTAGTATTATTCCGCGTGGTCGAGCTTTGGGAGTAACAATGTTCTTGCCTGAGCAAGAGCGCTATAGTATTTCGAAGCAGAAGTTAGAAGATCAAGTAACAGGAATGTTTGGCGGACGTATCGCAGAAGAGTTGGAATTTGGTCCTGCCAGTGTGACAACTGGTGCAGCTAACGATATTGAAAAGGCAACTGAGTTGGTTCGTAACATGGTCACTAAATGGGGATTATCTGATAAGTTAGGTCCGATAACTTATGGCGAAGAAACCGGTGAAGTGTTTTTAGGTCGTGCTGTAACTTCACGTAAAGAAGTTTCTGAAGAAACCGCTGCTATTATCGATACCGAGGTTAAAAATATTGTGGAACGAAATTATCAACGTGCCAAGACTATTTTGGAGGAGAATAAAAACCAGTTGAAGACTATGGCAGAAGCATTGATTACTTATGAAACTCTCGATAGGAATCAAATCGATGATATTGTGGCTGGCAAAAAACCACGTCCACCAAAGGGTTGGTCTACCGTTACCAAGAAAGTTAAAAAACCTATTAAGAAAGCTGCTCCTAGTAAAGTTAGCAAAAAAACCGAGCAAACTAAAAAATGACCTCGCAAAAAAAGTATTTTGGTACTGATGGAATTCGGGGTCGTGTCGGTGGATCACTAATCAATCCTGAATTTGTTCTCAAATTAGGTTGGGCTGCAGGTAAAGTATTAGGCAGGGAAAAGGGTGGTAAGATTTTAATCGGTAAGGATACCAGAGTTTCTGGTTATGTTATGGAGTCAGTATTAGAGGCAGGTCTTTCGGCAGCAGGAGTAGATGTTCGTTTGGTTGGTCCTATGCCTACACCGGCTATCGCTTATTTAACTAGAATTTTCCGTGCTCGCGCAGGTATCGTAATTAGCGCTTCACATAATCCTTATTATTATAATGGTATCAAGTTTTTCTGTACCGAAGGTACAAAATTGCCAGATGAAGAAGAATTAGCTATTGAAGAACAATTAGCAAAACCTATGCAAATGGTGGATACGGCCAAACTTGGTAAAGTAAAGCGTTATCTTGATGCTCCCGGGCGCTATATTGAATTTTGTAAGAGTACCTTTGGCGGTTTTAATGCTAGTTTAAATGGCATGAAAATTGTTTTAGATTGTGCTAATGGTGCTACTTACCATGTAGCTCCAAGAGTGTTTGATGAGTTAGGTGCTGAAATTATCGAGCTAAATATTGATCCAGACGGTTTTAATATTAATGAGAATTGTGGGGCTACCGATCCTAGTATGCTACGGAAATTGGTTTTAGCAGAACAAGCGGATTTAGGTATAGCATTTGACGGTGATGGTGATCGTGTGATTATGGTTGATAATAAAGGTGAAATCGTTGACGGAGACCAATTGCTTTTTATTGTCGCAGAACATGGCTTTGCTAAAGGAACTTTGCAAGGCGGTGTAGTAGGTACGGTAATGAGTAATTTAGGGTTGGAGTTAGCGTTACGTAATCATGGCATTGATTTTTTACGTACTCAAGTGGGTGATCGCTATATTATAGAACAAATGCAGAAGTCAGGCTGGTTATTAGGTGGAGAAACTTCAGGCCATGTTGTACATTTTGGTATTACTACAACAGGAGATGGAATTATTATTGCTTTACAAGTTTTGTTAGCTATGTTTGATTATGACCAATCGTTGTATAAGCTGAAATCAGGAATGGAGAAATTTCCACAAGTGATAGTTAATGTTAAAGTCACTAAACCTTTTAATATTGATGAACAGCCTAAAATTCAATCAGCAGTAAAGAACGTGCAACAACGATTGCAGAATCACGGAAGAGTATTGCTTAGGCCTTCAGGGACTGAACCAGTGATTCGAGTAATGATTGAAGGTGAAGATGAAGCTAAGGTTAGAGTAGCTGCGCAGGAATTGGCAAGAGTAGTTGAACAAAGTATAGATTGAGACTAAGGAATTTTATGCGTGGACACATTATAGCCGGCAACTGGAAGATGAATGGCACGAGGACAAGTGTGCAGGAATTATTGCAGGGTATTAAAAAAGGAGCTGCAAGTATCAGTAATGTGGAATGGATTGTCTTACCCCCGTTTCCTTTTTTAGACCAGGCCGAAGAATTATTATCCGATACTAATATTACTTGGGGGGCTCAGAATTTAAGTGATAAGGTATCTGGAGCATATACTGGTGAGGTTTCAGCTACTATGTTAAAAGATTTTGGATGTCGCTATGTGTTGGTCGGTCATTCAGAACGGCGTAATATTTACGGTGAAAATAATGAGTTGGTGGCTAGTAAATTTGTGATAGCAAGTAATGCGGATTTAGTACCAATTTTGTGTGTAGGAGAGACTTTAGAAGAACGTAAAATTGGTCGTACTCAAGAAATAGTAGGCGAGCAAGTGAATGCTGTGCTAAAATTAAATAATGGAATTCAACGATTGTGCAATGCAGTTATAGCTTATGAACCGGTATGGGCAATTGGTACAGGAATTGTTGCAACTCCAGAACAAGCTCAGCAAGTGCATCAATATATTCGAGCACAGGTTGCAAAAATAGATGTCAATATTGCACAACAGATAAGAATTCTATATGGTGGCAGTGTTAAACCAGATAATGCAAAGGCATTATTTTCAATGCCTGATATTGATGGTGGCTTGATTGGTGGTGCGTCATTAAAAGCAGATGATTTTTTAGAAATAGGTAAATTATGCAGCAGATAGTACTTATTGTTCATGTTTTGGCAGCAATTTGTTTAGTTGCTTTAGTGCTGTTGCAACATGGTAAAGGTGCTGATGTGGGAGCTGCTTTCGGTAGCGGAGCATCACAAACCATGTTTGGTAGCGCGGGTTCTTTGCCTTTTTTGGTAAAGGTAACAGCTATACTAGCAACGATTTTCTTTATTAGCAGTTTAACTTTAGGTTATATGACTGCACGGGAAGCCAAAAATGCAAAGCAGTTTAGGTTGCCAAGTTCAACTACGCAACAAACTGTGCCAGTACCTGCTACTAAACAAGGTTCGGTTAACAAGTGATATGTTTTAGGCTTTATAGCTCGAAAAGCCGAAGTGGTGGAACTGGTAGACACGCTATCTTGAGGGGGTAGTGGCATAAGCCGTGCCGGTTCGAGTCCGGCCTTCGGCACCATGCTTCGCTCGGCTGACATCGTGTCCTTGAGCTACGCATGGTAAACAATGCTTGCTCACATCGTGTAATTGAGCTTAGTGTGATGAAATAGTGGAGAAATTAGGATGGGAAAAAATATTTATTTTGTTTTATTGGTACTAGTTATCCTAGTCGCACTGGGATTTTTTTTCATGCCGAAAAGTAGTAGTGATAAAAATGATAAAAGTGTACAAAACGAAACGCAGATTATCTATTTTTATAGCACACAATGTCTTTACTGTCAAAAGGTAAAGAGATTCTTTGCTAATAATGATGTTCACAATAAAGTTGTATTTGAAGAAAAAGAAGTTTCTCAAAATCGTGACAATCTTATTCAATTAGTTAAAATACGGAAACGTTGTGGCCTGCCTGAAAAAAAATCTATATCAGTACCACTGTTATGGACCGGCTCGGAATGTATAGTTGGCGGTCAAAATATTATTAAATTTTTTAAGGGAAAAATATAACAATGAAAAAGTTTTTTTATAGTTTAATTACTGTTTTATCTCTAAATTTATTATTTATTAATGTAGCTAAAGCAGTTTGTCCTTTGTGTGTGGTTGCGGTTAGTGCTGGTATTGGATTTTCAGAATGGTTAGGTATCGATGATACTGTTACTGGTCTTTGGATTGGAGGACTTATTGTTACCATTATAATGTGGACGGTATATTGGCTTGATAAGAAAAATATTCGTTTTAAAGGACGCAAGATCATTGTTTCATTAGCATATTATTTAATAATTATTGTACCTCTTTATTCTCTCGGTATTATGGGAAATCCATTGAATACTTTGTGGGGTATTGATAAGTTATTGTTGGGTATTATTTTAGGTAGTATATTTTTTTTCATAGCTGGAATGTGGTATTTTTATCTTAAAAAACGAAATAATGGGCATGCATATTTTCCATTTCAAAAAGTTGTGATGCCAATTGCGCCATTACTTATTTTAAGCGCAGTTTTTTATTTGATAACTAGGTGAAATTCACATGAATAATAAGGGCCTGGTAAAAAATTTTAATGAACTTGTTGCTAAAGCGGATCAAATGAAGAAACAGGATAAGATGGACTTATCTTGTGATCAAGATCTTACTTTTGCAATTATGAATTTAGTTTCTATTGAAGAACATTTTATTTTTACTGGTGCTAAAACCGGAAAAAATAAGTATTGTGATTTTGTCAATGAAGTACGTAAAGTCAGAAAAGAGTTATTACAAAAATTAGTGAAAGAACCAGAAGGTGAAGTTTGGTGTATTTCAAAACATCTATTAGCTACTTCGATGCGATTGATGGAAGTGGGTACTAAGCAACTTGGAATAAACAAAAAACAAGAAGCTTATGATTTTTTTCAAAAGGCTTACGACGTATATTCTTTATTTTGGGGTCTTAATATGAAACTAATCGATGCAGGAGATATCAAAAATATAGATGAAATGGCTCTGAGTAAGCATGATAAAAGAAAAAACAGTGTTGTGGGAAAATTGGGAGACCTGGTAAAAAAAGCTATCAATTGTTGTCTTGAATAAGGGAGTAAAAACTTAGCAATTCTAATTTTGATTAATTTTAAGTGCCATTTTTACGTCATACCCGCGAAAGCGGGTATCCAGAAGACCTAAAATTAACTAGATTCCCAGCAATTCTAATTTTGACCAATTTTAAGTGCTATTTCACGTCATACCCGCGAAGGCGGGTATCCAAAGAGCCCCAAATTAAATGGATTCTCGCATTCGCGAGAATGACAGCAT
>CAYFQQ010000108.1:0-2944 GCA_964345265.1 uncultured Coxiellaceae bacterium | reverse complement strand
CGCATCCAGAGGTCCATGCTTGCGTGGTTAGAGACCCTAAATCCATATTAACCATCCTGTTATCCTTGAGATTTCTCTGCGCAAATGCGCTGATAAATCTCCTCACGATGCACCGAAATCTCTTTCGGAGCATCAATTCCTATCTTGACGATTTCCATATTTCACTCTACATTTAGGATATTAAAATGTATCAATAATCGCTATATTTTCTAGACTTTTCTAATTTATTATTACATAATACCCTTTTAAATTAACCACTATATTAATACGGGTAATATACCCACATTAATATGGGTATATTACCCGTATATTAAACAATGTCAATAAGTTTTTGTAAAAAAATTAAATTTTTTTACGTTTGGAAGATAACTCATTGATAAAATGGCGTAAATTGGAATGAAAAAATCAGAGATTGCCGAAATATTGAAGCTCTTGATGTTGAAAAGAGACGTTAAAACATCACAGCTCGCAAGATTGGTAGGTATACCACAACAAACCTTACAGCGAGTTGTATCTGGAACATCTCCTAATCCACACGAATCAACATTGAAAAATGTCGCTAATCATTTTGGCATATCTGTAGAGCAACTGAAAGGCAAGGAACAATTGCCAAAAGAGTTTTTCCCTGCCGTAGGTTTTGGAGACATTTTGATTAAAAAATCTGTTAATATACCTTTATTAACATGGGATCAGCTGAAAGAACTTGAAGAAATTAATAAGAAAGTAGAAAATAGTGAAATTGATGCATTCGAAAGTATAGTTACAATAAGCCCAAGCTTTAATGAAAAGTGTTTTGGTTTAATAATGAATGATTCGTCTATGGATCCATATTTTCCTAAAGATTCGATCCTTGTTATTGATCCCGAGAAAGTTATTAATGATAGAAGTTTTGCTCTAGTTAAGTTAGAAGAGGAAAAAATATTTTTATTCAGGCAAGTTTTGCTGGACGGTCAATACAAGTATTTAAAACCAATTAATCCTGATTTGGGTCATTTTAAAATGAGATTGTTAAGTGATAAAGATGAAATAATAGGGGCGCTGGTTGAGGGCAGAAGAGTTTACGAAGATATTTAACGAGGTATTGAATTATGACTAAATTAATGAAAAAATTTAAGTATTTTTGTGCTGGTATCACTGAAACATTTAAAGCTGGCAATTTAAATGTGTTTAAACCTGCATACAGAGTGGTAAGTATAGAAAAGGACAAATACAATGATTACGAAGTTATGGTACAAATCATAGGCAAATATACAACTTTTCGAATGAAACCAGAGGAAATATTAGCTGACGATAAAATGACTGATCTATTCTCACCAAGGGATGTAAGAACATTGACATATTTGGGATATTTAGGCGTTAATTCTCCAAAATATAGGATCTTAGCGAAACGTCTTTCTGAAAAAGATAACCGCATGATATTTGCATTACAGAAAAAGGGGGAAAAATCTCTAGAAGTTAAAACTGCTAACGAAATATCACGAGATAAAGAAATTTTGAAGCAAATAGATCAGGAGGATGCTCACATGATTGGATATACAGCGGGGGGTGAGGCTATGTTGGAGGAGAAATTGACTAAAGAAGCACTGCTTGAAAAAAATAAAAAAAATACAAACGGATTGAAATTGATAGAATAGATAAATAATATCAATTAAAATAAATGCTCTGTAAATTTGAAGGAAATTTAATGCAAGTGTGGTCAAAAAAAATAGCTCTATCATAGTTAAAATTATTACATTAATAAAATTATGCTGGCTAAATTAATGAACAGAGCTTTTTATGAGGTTTAAGTTATGAGCGATATAAATGATTCTATACCTAGATTTTTGGTTATCCTGAATATTATAGCGACTACATTTATGTTAATGTGCTTAGTATTACAAAGCCGTTTAGTCTCTTTGGGATCCAATTATATCTGCGCCACTATCTTTGTTTATCCTTTTACTGTGCTTTTGCTCGATATTATTGCCGAAATTTATGGATATAAAAACGCTAGACAAACCCTATGGCTTGTGCTTTTATCAACATTTATTTTTTCTTTAATAGTTACATTTTTTACAAAACTTCCCGGACCGATATTTTGGCATCCCTATTTAAATGCTTTTAATGTGGCTATGCATCCTTTAATACGTACGGCTTTTGTCGGATTCTTATCAATTCTTATTGGCCAATTTATTAACATTTATATTATTTCTAAGTTAAAAATTTTAGTTAAGGGTCGCTTTTTTGTGCTAAGGTGTATTGGGTCTTCTGTTATTGGTGATACTGTTACCTTTGTTATTTCTTTATTTGGTTTTTTTGTAAATAAAATGGATTTGCATGAAATTGCAATTATAACTCTAATAGAGTTGGCTCTAATGTATATGTTTGCAGTTCTTCTTGCATTTCCTGGGAGCATCATTGTTCGTTTGCTCAAAAAATCAGAGCCCGTTCATGTATTTAACAACACTATTGATTTTAACCCGTTTTCTTTAAAAACTAACTAAAAGCAAAGGTCGTTATGATAGTAATACAAGGTACAGTAACAATGAAAGATGGTGTAAAAATTTATTATGAATTCATACCTAACTCTGATAAACCATTTTTATTAATGAACCATGGCAATGGGAACCGTTTAAATGATTGGTATATACTTGGTTATGTTGATAGGCTTAAGGCTGATTTTCAGCTAATTATGGTGGATGCTAGGGGATTTGGCAAAAGTGACAAGCCCCAGGAGGCAGGAGCGTATACAGAAGATAAAATATCTGGTGACTTTATTGCTGTTCTCGATGAACTTAATATTGGAAAATGCCATTATTTTGGCAATTCCCGTGGCGGCAGCATGGGATTTATACAACATAACTTAAAACCCTGAGCGTAAGCTCAGGGATGAAGTTTTCCCTGAATCGTGCTGTAATGTGGTACGATGAAATTAAGGAAACAAAGTCATTGTGTGTATAAATGT
>CAYFQQ010000107.1:0-15022 GCA_964345265.1 uncultured Coxiellaceae bacterium | reverse complement strand
GATGCTGTCATTCTCGCGAATGCGAGAATCCATTTAATTTGGGGCTCTTTGGATACCCGCCTTCGCGGGTATGACGTGAAATAGCACTTAAAATTGGTCAAAATTAGAATTGCTGTTTTTGTCACTTTTATCTTGATTAATTGCAGATTTTGTAATAAATTAATTTTTGTTTCATAAAAAAGGAAGGAGATAAAAATGCACAAAAAAGTACTTTTTCTTATTGGAAGCATATTATTAATCACAGTTACTTCCATAAATGCTCAAACTTTAAAACAAGTAGTTGCTCAAACTATATATACCAATCCCGATGTGCTTATCAAACTTAAAGGTTGGCTTGCAGCACAAAAGGGGATACGCCAAGCACAAGGTGGATATCTCCCCAGTATCGACTTTAGCGGAGATCTAGGTACTGAGTATATTGATACTCCCATCGAACCTAATGATCATAATTTAACTCCTGCTGGAATAGGCCTCTCTTTACGAGAAATGATTTTCGATGGCTTTGCGACTCCCTATGAAGTGCAACGCAATAAAAAACTCACTCTTGCTGAACAATATACAGTCGAAGGCACATCTAATGATGTTGCTTTATTAGCCACTAAAGCTTATTTAGATGTTATTCGAACTCAAAAAATTATTAATTTAGCCCAACAAAATTACCAAATTCATCAAAAAATCTATTCAATGATAAAACAACGCTCTGAAAGCGGCTTGGGACGTGAAGCCGATACTAATCAGGCGTTTGGCCGTCTATCAAAGGCTAAAGCTAATCTACTTGCAGCGAGTAATAATTACCGTGATGCCCTAGCTATTTATTTTAGAATAGTCGGAACAATGCCAAAAAATTTACAGATACCAAGTAGTCCAAAAGCAAGGGTTTTACCTGCTACTAAAAACATAGCTATTCATGAAGCCGTTAACAATCATCCGATTCTAAAAGCAGCAAGAGCTGATATAGAGGAAGCGCAAGCGCAACATCATGCGGCATTATCAACTTTCTTTCCTCGTCTTGATGCTGTATTAAGCACTTCAAATGGTGATGATATTAACGGTTACAAAGGTCATTACCACGATTACAGAGCTGCATTGCAATTAAGATATAATTTATTTCGCGGTGGTTCTGACTTAGCTTATCGACAAAAAACCGGCCTTTTAGTTGAACAAGCTGTACAAATTCACAATCGCACATGTAATCAGGTTGAAGAAAATATGAAGCTAGCTTGGAATGCTCTACAAACATCACAAGATCAATTAGCTTATCTCAAAAATCATCAAGATGCTTCAGTATCAACCACAAATGCGTATTACAGTCAATTTACAATTGGCAAACGTACTTTATTAGACTTTCTAAATTCCGAGGACGAATCATTTACTGCAAAAGTTGACTATATAAATGGACAATTCGATCTCTTACTATCCAAGTTTCGAGTATTAAACGCTACTGGCACACTGTTATCATATTTTCATCTTCCCATTCCAACACAACAACCAATCGTTGTGAAAAAAAGATCTACAAAAAATGTTAACAAAACACCATCCAAAGTAATAGTTAATAAGAGGACAAAAAAATGAATAAAAAATTTGCTTTACTTATTGGCGGTTTATTATTAATCAATTGTTCGTTTACAAACGCACAAACTCTACAACAAGCAGTTGCCCAAACTGTACACACCAATCCAGATATATTGCTTAAATTAAAGGGTTGGCTTGCAGCTCAGAAAGGTATACGAAGAGCACAAGGTGAATATTTACCAACTGTAGACTTTAATGCAGATATTGGAACTGAACATATCGATTATATTATTCACCGTAATGGCCATAATTTAACACCGGCCGGAGTTGGCCTTTCTTTACGACAAATGATCTTTAATGGCTTCGCCACTCCTTATGAGGTAGAGCGAAACAAAAAACTTACTGCTGCTGAAAAATACGCAGTTGAAGGAACAGCTAACGATACCGCATTATTAGCAATTAAAGCTTATTTAGATGTCCAAAGCGCACAAAAAATTGTTAACTTAGCTCAACGAAACTATAAAACCCATCGAAAAATATACTCAATGGTTAAACGCCGTTCTAAAAGAGGTTTAACGCGCAAAGCCGATATCAATCAAGCTTCTGGACGTTTATATAAAGCAAAAGCTAATTTATTAGCAGCACAAAATAATTACGATGATGCCGTAGCTCTTTATTACAAAATAGTCGGATCAATGCCTAGTAATTTAACTACACCACAAGGTCCAAAACCAAGTGATTTACCAAATAGCACAAAAACACTAATTCAACAAGCTATCAATAATCATCCTATGCTCAAGGCAGCACAAGCTAATATAGAAGAAGCACGAGCCCAGCATGGAGCTTCTAAATCAACTAACCTCCCCCATCTTGATGCGCTGCTTAGTGCTGTAAATGGAAGTGACCTTAATGGTTATCAAGGACATTATGAAAATTATGAAGCTTCACTGCAATTAAAATATAATTTATTCCATGGCTTTTCCGATAGGACTTACCAAGACATAACAGCTCTTTTAGTTGAACAAGCACAACAAATTCATAATCATACTTATAACCAAGTTGTAGAAAATGCGAAACTTGCATGGAATTCATTACAAACTTCACAAAATCAATTAACTTATTTTAAAAAGCACCGTGATACCTCAATATTAACTACTGAAGCTTATTATCAGCAATTTAAACTAGGAAAACGCACTCTATTAGATTTACTTAACTCTGAAGACGAATTATTCAATACAAAAATTGATTATGTAAATGGACAATCGAATCTATTACTATCTAAATTTCGAGTATTAAATGCAAATGGCAGTCTATTATCACATATGAAAATTCCTACTCCCACAGTTATTCTAGAAAAAGTAAGTCCAACATTTATTACGCAGCCAGCCGTGAAAATTACCCCAGTGCAACCACGGGTTGTAACCAATGCTAAAAAAACTACTCCAAGCGGATATAATGTCAGGAGCAAATACATATCACCAAAAATAAGTGAAGGCTATACTTTACAACTGTATAACACCTATAACAAGGAAGAAGCAATCAATTTCATTATAAAGAATAACTTGCAAAATAAAGCTGCCTTTTATAAAACCACATTCCTTAAAAAGGATAAATATGTGGTGATTCATGGCGCTTATAAAACGCCAATGGATGCCATAAGTGCGATTAATGCATTGCCGCAATCTTTGCAAAAATTAAATCCGGTAGTGAAATCTTTAGCTAAAGTAGAAAAAGAAATGCGGTCGTAGAAGAAATTAACTTGTAAGAGATTCGTTATAAACTCGTAATAAGATTGCAATTACAATACAGTTAAATAATAAACTGCTACCACCATAACTCATAAATGGCAAAGTAAGTCCTTTAGTAGGAAGGATACCCATATTGACTCCGATATTTATCATGGTTTGCAAACTCAACCAAAGAGCAAAACCATAAGTCATATACATAACAAACAGTTTTCCTGTTTTACTAACAATTCTTGCAATAAATAATATTCTACTAATAAGAGCAGCAAATAAACCGAGTACAACTAATTGGCCAATTAAACCTAGTTCCTCTGCTAACACTGCAAATAAAAAGTCGGTATGAGCTTCCGGCAAATAAAATAATTTTTGAATACTATTCCCCAAGCCTACTCCAAAAATTCCACCACGACCAAAAGCAATCAAAGACTGAGTTAATTGGTAACCACTACTAAACTGATTAACCCAAGGATGTAGAAAAGTAGTTAAACGTATCAGGCGATACGGAGAAGCAATTGCTAGTAAAACTAATGCACTAGCTACTAACATTACTAACAACACAAATTGCCATAATCGTGCACCAGCTAAAAAAATCATCCCAAGAATCGTTAACATAATTACTGCTACAGCGCCAAAGTCTGGCTCCAACAATAACAGAACAGCAACTATTCCAAGCAATACCATTGGTTTTATAAACCCACTAAAACTATTTTGTACCTCTCGTTGATGGCGTATCAAATACCCAGCCATATAAATTACTATACAAAACTTGGCTAATTCAGAAACTTGAATTCCAAATGGACCAAAACCTAGCCAACGTACACTGCCATTAAATTCTCTACCTATATTTGGTATTAAAACTATTACCAATAGAAATAAACTACATAATAATAAATAGGGACCAATTTTCTCCCAAAATATTAAGGGAATACGTATTGCAATAAATCCCAAAAAAATTCCTATTCCCATATAAGCTAATTGATGAAATAAAAAATGAAATGGAGTGTGATACTGTCGATCAGAAATAACCATAGAAGCCGAGGCCACCATCAATAAGCCGATTGCCAATAAGGCAAAAACTATCAATAATAACCAATAATCATATAAAAATATTTTTCGTTTAGGCGCCACTTGAATCTTTATTCCTTCAATCTATTAACTTCGTCAGCGAAAACCTTACCACGATGTTCGAAATTATCAAACATATCAAAACTGGAACAAGCTGGAGACAAAAGTACTGCATCTCCTTTGCGTGCTTTCTGCATAGCTGTTTCTACAGCTTGCCGCATAGACTTAGCATTTAAAATTTCAGCTGCGCCATTTAGGGCCACTGCTAATTTCGGCGCATCTTCACCAATTAAAATTACACTACGAACATATTTTTTTACTCCAGCATATAACGGAGAAAAATCTGCACCTTTACCTTGCCCTCCAGCAATTAAAATTAATTTGCCAGTAATACTCGCTCCCATTCCTTCAATTGCGGCTCGAGTCGCTCCGACATTGGTACCTTTAGAATCATCATACCAATCTACTCCATTAATTTTTGCCACCCATTGGCAACGATGTGGTAAGCCTTTAAATTCTCGTAAAACTTGTAACATTATTAACATAGGTAATTTCACTGCTGTTCCTATGGCTAAGGCTGCCAAAGCATTAACAGCCTGATGTTGGCCCCTCATTTTTAATTCATCGACAGCCAATAATTTCTGTGACCCGTACGCTAAATAATTATTCCGTATGCCAAATTCATCCAGTTTGGGTTTATCAGGTCCAAAAAATAAACATCTTGATTTCCCCGTAGGGAACAGGCATGCCTGTTCCTTACATGTCTGGTGGAACAGACATGTCTGTTCCCTACAGCGGTTGATAATTGCAATTTTGCATCCGTTATAAATACGCATTTTCGCGGTTACGTATTCTTCGATATTTTTATATCGATCCATATGATCCGGACTAATATTTAATACCACAGCCACCTCGGCCTTCAATGAATATGTGGTTTCCAATTGAAAACTGGATAATTCTAAAACATATAAATTAGGATTCGGTCTATCCAATAAATCAAGTGCCGGTGTTCCCAAATTGCCACCAACCTGTACATTTAATCCTGCACATTTGGCCACTTCACCAACCAATGTGGTAACTGTACTTTTACCATTAGAACCTGTTATTGCAATTATTGGCGCCTCTGCATAACGAGCGAATAATTCTATATCGCCAACGGCAGGAATTCCGTTTTTTACTAATCTTGCAATACGAGGTTCATTTATGGAAACACCTGGACTTATAATTAACTCATCTGCCTGAGCAAGTATACTCTCTGCAAAATTACCAATATGTATAGGAATATCAGGAAAAGATGTTTGCAATTGCTGCAACATCGGTGGCTGTTTGCGGCTATCGACGACTGCAATATTATAATTATGTTTAACTAGATGGCGAACACAGGAATAACCGGTCTTGCCTAAACCAATAACAACTTTTAGTTTTGAATTTTGTCTCATTAGCTAGCGTAACTTTAATGTTGACAAGCCCAATAATACTAGAACAAAAGTAATGATCCAAAAGCGCACAATGATTTTTGGCTCTGGCCAGCCTTTTAATTCAAAATGATGATGAATCGGTGCCATTCTAAATATTCGTTTACCGGTTAATTTAAATGAAGCGACTTGCAAAATTACTGATAATGTTTCTATTACAAATAGTCCGCCCATTAAAAATAAAACCAATTCCTGGCGTACAATTACCGCAGTAGTTCCTATTGCCGCGCCTAAACCTAAAGCACCAACATCGCCCATAAAAATTGCTGCAGGATAAGTATTAAACCACAGAAAACCAAGTCCTGCTCCAACAATAGCACTACAAAATATTGCCATCTCTCCAGCACCTGGTATAAAAGGAATATACAAATATTTAGCAAAATAAAAATTACCAGTTAAATAAGCAAACACACCTAAAGCTGCTGTAACCAAAACTGTAGGTAATATCGCCAATCCATCGAGACCGTCAGTAAGATTAACCGCATTACTAGTTCCAACAATAACAAAATAACTGAGCACAATATAAAATACGCCCAAATTGATAACAGCATATTTAAAAAACGGTAATATTAATTGCGTTTCGGTAACATAACTCGCCGTATAAAACAAAAAAACAGCTACACATAAACCAATGACCGATTGCCAAAAAAATTTCCAACGCGGCAACAAGCCGTATGAATTTTTACAAATTAATTTTCGATAATCATCAATCCAACCGATAAACCCAAAACCTACAGTTACTAACAATGTTATCCAAACATAACGATTGCTTAGATCACTCCACAGCAAAACTCCGAAAACAACTGCGAGTAGAATCAAAACTCCGCCCATAGTGGGAGTTCCGGTTTTACCGAAATGACTTTCAGGACCTTCATTACGAACTGACTGTCCAAAGTGAAAATATCCAAACCATTTAATTACTAACGGACCTAAAAACAGAGATACAATAAGTGATGTCAATGCCGCTAAAATACAACGTAGGGTGATATACTGAAAAACATAAAAAACATGCCAAAGATGACCAAGATACTGAGTAAGCCATAACAACATTATTTATTCTCGCTTGTCTCTAACAATGCATCGACTATTTTCCACATTCCGTTTATTTTTGAACCTTTTACTAATATAGTGACATTCGACTTTAATACATCATTAATAGCAGCAATTAACTCATTATGATTTTTAAAATGATAAGCCTTTCCTTTAAAAGTTTCTACTGTAAGATGGGTATATTTACCAACAGCATACAATTGGTGTACTCCGAGTGTATGTGCTTTAACCCCTAATTCACGATGATATTGTTCGGTTAAATCTCCAAGCTCAGCCATATCACCTGCCACAAGAATTTTCTCTCCTGGACATTGCATCAATACATGAATAGCTGCATCCATTGATCTCGGATTAGCATTATATGAATCATCAATAATAATAGAGTGGTTACGACCTAATTTAGGTAACATACGTCTTGCTACAGGCTGCATGATTTCCAGACCTGTTTTCATAGCCGATAAAGGAGCCCCCACAGCATATGCTGCTGCCGCTGCTGCTAGAGCATTCGTAATATTGTGCTCGCCAATTGCTGATAGTTGAATAGACTGCTTACCCAAAGGGGTATGTAAAACGAAATGTGTAGTATCATGTGCATTAGTAATATTTGTTGCTGTAATGTCTGCTTTGTTATATATAGCAAAACTTAAACAACTTTGTTGTTTCTTTAGCAAATTGCCCCAAAAACTAAAATACTCATCATCAGCATTCAGAACCGCTACTCCATCTTGAGTTAACCCTCGCAAAATATCTCCCTTAACTTTAGCAACTCCATTCAAACTGCTAAATCCTTGTAAATGAACTGGAGCTGCATTAGTAATTACAGCTACATTAGGACGAGTTAATTTCGCTGAGTAAGCAATTTCATTAACTTGATTGGCGCCCATTTCTATCACAGAAAAATCATGTTTGGGAGTCAAACGCAATAATGTCAATGGCACACCAATATTATTATTTAAATTTTCCTGCGTCACCAAAGTTTCACCACAAATATTCAATATAGAGGCAAGCATGGTTTTAGTAGTTGTTTTACCACAACTACCAGTTATTGCTATTACAGGAATAGTGACCTGCTGACGGCGCAATGCTGCTAACTTTCCAAGCGCATAAAAAGTATCATCAGTTTTAATAAGAGAAAGATTACAATTAACCTCACGACACACCACAGCAGCAACAGCACCTTTTTGTTCTGCTTCTTTGACAAAATCATGACCATCGAAATTACTACCGACTAAAGCAATAAATATATCACCAGGCTGTAAAGTCCTAGTATCAGTACTAATAGACTGAAAATTACTAATATCGGATAAGTTCATTTGTTCCTACTCTAGTTGTATCATCTTACTTATCATTATCTCATCCACCGTCATTCCCGCGAAAGCGGGAATCCAACATCTAAAAATACTATAGCTACTTTAAACTATTCCTGGATCCCGCATCAAGTGCGGGATGACGAAGCAGACAATAATTTCTTAACCTGTTCTATATCACTGTAAGGAATCTTTTGCTCACCAATTATTTGATAAGGTTCATGCCCTTTGCCCGCGATCAAAACTACATCCTCAATCTTTGCATTATTCACAGCATCAGCAATCGCAACTCGACGATTGTACTCTATCTCAACTGTTCGAGGACATGATAAACCCTTTACGATATCATTTACAATCTGTTGCGAGTCTTCACAGCGCGGATTATCGTTAGTAATAATAACCCGATCACTGAACTGTTCTGCTACTTTGCCCATCTGAGGACGTTTGCCTCGATCGCGATCGCCACCACAACCAAATACACACCATAAAGTACCATGACAATGTTCGCGTAATACCATCAACACCTGCCGCAAAGCATCTGGAGTATGCGCAAAGTCAACTACTACTATCAGTTTATCACCTCCTCCAAAAGCTTGCATACGACCTGGTATAGTAGTTAATTTCGCTAAACTAGCTAATGCACTCTGTAATGGCACTTCCATTAGGTTCAATACAGTTAATACTGCTAATAAATTACTAATGTTAAAGCGTCCCAATAATCTGCTCTTTAACACACCCTTACCCCAAGGAGTAATAACTTTTGCGGTAAAACCCTCTTGATTCAACTTAATGTCTTCAGCTGTTACCATCGGTACATTTATCTCTGCGCCATTAATACTATAACCGATCACATTTAACTTACTCGATAACTCATTTAATAATATACGACCAAAATTATCATCGACATTTATTACTGCATGTTTTAACTTTGGACACATAAATAAACGCCGTTTAGCAGCAGCATAATGCTCCATATCACTATGATAATCTAAATGATCACGAGTAAGATTGGTAAAAACGGCGATATCAAAATCTACCCCGTTAATTCGCCTTTGCTGCAATCCATGCGAAGAGACTTCCATAGATATAGCTCTTGCCCCCTGTTGCCGCATTGCAAAAAGCTGTTGCTGAATACTAATAGAATCAGGAGTGGTATGAACACTTTCGTTAAGTTCACCTGGAAACCCGCTACCTAACGTACCAATAACACCACACTTTATTTGATTTAGCTGCAATGCTTTTGCTAAAAACTGGCTACAAGAAGTCTTGCCGTTAGTGCCTGTAAAGCCAGTTATGGTCATTCCATGAGCAGGATAATCATAAAAAGCTGCAGCGAGATCACCGATTTTCTCACGTAAATTTGGCAGCGCAACAATTGGTACGCTTTCTGATTGTATACCCTTAAAATCCTGCGCTTCACTAACTACAGCCACAGCGCCTTTAGCTATAGCATCAGCAATATAATCGCGAGCATCCTTGTTAATTCCTGGGAAAGCTGCAAACAAATATCCCGGCTGTACAGTACGACTATTCGCAGTTAAGCCAATAATTTCCCGATCAAATTTAGAATCGATTTCTACTAATTCTTTTAATAAATTACTTAATAACATTTCATCTAATCACTAAGTTCCAAAAGACTCATACCATCCTGCAATTCTCTCCGTTTCCCTTAATTCTTTCTTGTCATTCTGCAATTCTCTTCTTTCGTCATCCCGCAATTCGCTCTTCGTCATCCCGCGGCTTGACCGCGGGATCCATAGCTTGCGTGCCCACCTATAATAAACATCCTTGTTACTGGATTCCGGCCAATCCATGGCCGGAATGACGGAATAATTCCCTCTAGCCAATCCATGGCCGAAATAACGGAATTAAATCCCTTACGTAAACACCTATATGCGCAGGCTGGAATCCAACAAGGGAACAGGCATGCCTGTTCCCTACCCAAATGGCACGTCCATTATCCTCAATGCTTTTTCCATAATATGAGCAAATGCAGGGGCTGCGACTATTCCACCAAAATGCTGGCCCTTTGGATCTTTGACCACTACCGCCACCACTAAGTGCGAATCGTGCACTGGAGCAATGCCAACGAAAGATGCTACATAACGCTGTTTATTATAGCCGTGTCGACCCGCGATATATGCAGTACCGGTTTTACCTGCTACGCTATAGCCAGGGATGCTGGCACGAATTCCGGTACCACCCGATTCGATCACCGATTCTAACATCACTAACATCTGATGAGCAACTTCAGAACTAATAACTTCTTCCCCAGAAGGAGGACTGTTTACTTTAACAAAAGTTATTGGATATTTGATACCGCCAGATGCAATTATCGCATAAGCATAGGCCAGTTGTAGAGGAGTCACCGATACACTATAGCCAAATGATAAAGTCGCTAATACAAAAGGCCGCCAAACCGGATGATTTATTAAAGAACCTGCAACTTCTCCTGGAAATCCACTCACCGTACGTTCACCGAAACCAAATGCATGCAGCACACTCCACAAATGTTGAGCTGGTAACGACAACGTCATTTTTGCTATACCAATATTACTTGATTTTTGTAACACTCCAGTTACTGTAAGTACACCATGGTTGATACCTTCATCTTTGATAGTATTGCCATCAATAACATACCAACCCGGATTGGTATCAATCTCAGTAATAGGTTTATATTTGTCGCTCTCTAAAGCACTTGCAATACTAAACGTTTTCATAGTTGAACCTGGTTCAAAAACATCGGTCACTGCTCGATTACGGTAACGACCATCATGTTCATTAGTTGGACGATCATTCGGGTTATACGATGGCTGATTAACCATAGCAAGAATCTCACCGGTGTTTACATTCAACACCACAGCTGAACCAGAATTTGCATGATATTTTTGCACTGTTTTCTTAAGTTCCAAATAAGCTAAATACTGAATACGTCGATCAATACTTAAAGTTAAATCATGTCCTTGTTGCGGATCGCGTATCGTATTCATAACAGCAACCACATGTCCTAAACGATCTTTCAGCACTTTTCTTTTACCTGGTATACCGCGCAACCAAGAATTATAAGCTAACTCCAAACCTTCCTGACCTCGATCATCTACATTAGTAAAACCTAATATATGTGCTGTGACTTCAGCCTCAGGATAATAACGACGATATTCACGCTGAAAAAATAATCCAGAAATATCCAAAGCTCTAATCTGGTCACTTAATTTTGGAGTAACATGGCGTTTCAAATATACAAAGCTACGGCTAGATTTTCGGTTTATCTTTTCCTGCAAAGAGTGATAAGAAACATGCAATAATTTAGCTAGCTCTGCTAACTGCTGTGGAGTTGCGATAAAGATTTGTGGATTTATCCATATCGCGTCTACGGGTGTACTAACAGCAAGAGGAGCACCATTACGATCTGTTATCATGCCGCGATGAGCCGGAATATCTACAACGCGTATAGTTCTAACATCGCTCTGCTGCTGCAAAAAAGAGTGTTGATAAATGCTAAGATCAAGCATACGCCAAATTAAAGAGATCAAACACACAGCCAAAATTACAACAAAAAAATAAAAACGTCCTTTATAAGCAGCAATTTTCATTTTGATGCTGTTATTCTCGCGAATGCGCATGGTTAATTAAGACTTAATCACGTCATTCTGGCCAGGGATTGGCTAAAGTGCATCATTCCGTCATTCTGGCCAGGGATTGGCCAGAATCCAGCGACAAGGACGTTTATTAACAGCACTGCAAAATCCCTGGATCCCGCGGTCAAGCCGCGGGATGACGAAGGGGAATACGGATATGACGAAGGGGAATACGGGGATAACGTAAAAACACGAAAATATCGCATAAAATGGCATTTAAAATTTGTCAACATTAAAATTTGTTTATTCAACATCTTTTTTAAACTTTTACAACTATCACATTTGCAGTTGATGGAATTTTCATATTGAGATCTTGTTCTGCAAGTCGTTGAATACGAGCCTCACGATTCCAAGCACTATTTTCTAGCAATAATTTTTCATGGTTAATTTTTAAGACGTTACTATCGTATTGCGAGTTTTGATAATTAATGAACAAACGACGATTAACATCTTTAATATAAATTATCGCAAATGCACTAATCAATAACATAATAACTAAAATTAAGACTCTAAGTCTAGGTAAAGGAAAGGAAACGAATGTTATTCTGTTACCAACTAAAGATCCTTGAGCTACTACTCTAGTCACCGCATTCATAATATTTTTTCCATAACTCGCAGTTTGGCACTCCTGGCACGCGGATTAGCAGCAATCTCTCGCTCCTTTGGCTTAATAGCTTTTCCTACCCGCTTCAATCGAACAGTCAATTGTTCCTTCTTAATCGGCAATTCGGAAGGCAAACCGCCACTTAATTGTTCTTGAATAAACTGTTTCACTATACGATCTTCTAATGAATGAAAACTAATCACTAATAAACGACCACCAATACCCAAAATTTCCAAGCACTGCGTTAAACAATCTCTCAACTCTTGCAACTCATTATTAATAAAAATCCGAATTGCTTGAAAAGTTCGAGTCGCAGGATGTTTGTGTCTTTCCCATTTTGGATTCGCTTTAGCTACTATATCTGCTAATTGTTTTGTTGTCCTAATTGACGTACTTTCTCTTGCCCACACAATAGCTCTCGCTATCCTTTTATGAAAACGCTCTTCTCCATATGTTCTCAACACTTCTGCAACCTCCTCATAAGAAGCACTATTTATCCAGCTTGCAGCATCTTGTCCACAAGTCGGATCCATACGCATATCTAAAGGTCCTTCTCTTAGAAAACTAAAGCCACGTTCCGGCTTTTCCAATTGTGGTGAAGAAACACCTAAATCGAATAGAACTCCATCTACTTTGCCAATCAAATTCAGTTCCTTCATCCATTTAAGTAAAGTAGTAAACGATCCTTGTTTCACACGCAAGCGCTTGTCCTTTATTAACTTTACTGCCTTTATCGCTTCTGGATCCTTATCCATAGCAAACACTCTTCCTTTGAGACCTAAATGACGTAAAATCTCCAGTACATGTCCACCGCGACCGAAAGTCGCATCCACATACACCCCATCTTCTTTTATCATTAACTGTTCAATAACCTCACTCAACAATATTGGTTTATGTTCTAGTCCATGTTTGCCCTTCCCTCTTGCGAGGGAAGAGCGTGTAAGTAAGGTAGGGGCCAATAATCCCTTCTCACAAAGACAGATCTAATAACTGTTCTGGAAGTCCGCTATCCTCCCGCAATCCTTCTGCAAGCCAAGTATTGCGGCCACCATTCCATTTAGCTTCATCCCAAATTTCAAACTTTTTCCCTTGACCTATTAGCACTACCCGCTTATCCAGCTTGGCATAATCCCGTAGCAAAGACGGCAATAAAATCCGGCCACTACTATCTAATTCCAATTCCGTGGCATGGCCAATTAATAATCGCTGAATACGTCGTGTAACACGATTAAAACTAGGCAAGGATTCAATCTTCTGTTCAATTTCTTTCCAAGCCGGAAGCGGATAAAGTAATAGGCAATGCTCTTCAGTATCAATGGTAATTACTAGACGACCATTCGCCTCTTCTTGAAGAAGCGTTCGATAGCGAGTTGGGATTCCCAACCGACCCTTAGCATCTAGATTAATAATATTTATTCCACGAAACATTTGGAATATTCTCCCACTTTGTTCCACATTTTTACCACTTGGTGACACTATATGCCTAGAAAATACACCTTGTCAAGAAAAAATTTACAAAAATTTCACTAAAAGTTATTGATTTTAAAAGGAAAAAATTCAATATATTGGGGATAGTCAATATATTTCATAGGTTAAAATACAACATATTGGGATATAAAAAATTTTTACCAATTTATCGAATATGCTATAATAACCTGAATTCGACGTAACATGAGGCATAAGTCATTGATAATTACAAGATTAGTTTCCGGCCATGGATTGGCCGGAATCCAGTAACAAGGATGTTTAACGTTCATTACGTTGAGCCGCGTGGACATTGGATCCCGCGGTCAAGCCGCGGGAAGACGAAAAGAGTTGCGGGATGACGTGCTTTCTTATGTCGAATTGAGGTTATAATAATTAAAAATTTTTAATAAAAAGAATCATGAAAAAAAAAATACACCCCGAATATAAAGAAGTCAAAGTTACTTGCAGTTGTGGTAATACTTTTACCACTAGATCAACTCACAACCTTGCAATTGAAATCTGTTCCAACTGCCATCCTTTTTACACCGGGAAACAGAAACTTGTCGACACCGCCGGCCGCGTGGATAAATTCAAACAGAAATATAGCAAAAAGAAAGCCAAATAAGCCTTGAACATTTTTTGACTTTTGTCCCATTTTATTTTATAATATATAACGTTCCTCGAAAAAGGATGAAAAGTTTTCCTTAATAATCAAATAAGATATTTAAGGAAATTGACAATAAATAATTATGGAGGATTAATATGAAACTCTTTTCAATACTCAACAAACCAGCCATAAAAGCTGGCAATAAACAAGCCGGTATAGTATTTCTAGAATACGTTATCATGGCTTTTGTTATCACAGTTGCTGTAATTTGCGCACTGTGGTGGTTCTATTGGCATTTACAACAAAAGACTTGGGAAATAAAACAAAAATTAGACACTTTACAGACCTTAACTTGTGAATTAGGTAAGCCTGGCGGCCCCGAGTCAGAGCAGCCTACACTGGTACCACCGCCTGGAGAACCGGTGGAAGATACATTCCCTTCTTACCCAGTGAGTTCGATATATGAGTTAGTTACTAACTATCCAGATCAAACAGTAACAATACATAATAATAGTAGTGTCTTACCCATTGGAATCGAGGTACTCTTTAACG
>CAYFQQ010000106.1:0-2548 GCA_964345265.1 uncultured Coxiellaceae bacterium | reverse complement strand
CGGAGTAACTACTGATTCATACGGTTTTAATGATGACCGTAACTCAAATGCTTCCGAGAGGGTTGTAGCAACATAGATATGAGACAATAATTCTGCTACAGATAAAGTTGATTTTACTTTATTGGCAAGAACATCTTTATCAGCAATAATAGATTGTTTGTAACTGGTATCGAATAAAGTAACATTACCTTGAGCCACATCCTGCAACGCCGTCGATAATTCCACCATATTATCAACACAGATTGCATTAAGATGATTGCTTAAAACCGTTTCAACGGCTTTTTCCCATCCCGCTTCAACTTGTAAATCCTGCGCTAAACGCGGTTTATTAGTTAATTTATGTTTTGTAAGCCATGAATTAATTTGCTTATCATCATTACTCAATGCTGCTTGTTGTAAAATCTCTAAGGAAACGCGTTGTCCATGCAATTCTCGTAATTCATTACGTGTGCTATTAAGCTCCTCCAATAATCCATTAATTTGTTGCTGTTGATTAGCAATTTCCTCATGTTTTCCTATTAAACTTCTTTTTAAACTTTCACTATCAGCTTTTATCTTCTTACAATCATTCTCCAAAATAGAAATTTTCTTAGCAATGTTTGTGGCATTTGGTAATTCAGCTTGCTCTTTATGTAATTTTTTAAGTCGTTCGGTTTCACCATCGATTTCACGCATTAAATGTATAATTTTTGTATTTTCAATTTCCACTTGTTTTATATTGTGCACAGCATTCTCATTAAATCTATTCCATTCGGCTTGCCATTTTTGCATAGCTTGTTCTGCTATAACTAATTTTGAATTAGCTAAATCTATAGCTTTCTCTGTAGCTACTTGTGATTGCAAATCTTGCAACTCATTATTTAATTTGTCTATATTACCTTTATCTTCATTTATATGGTGTTCAGCTTGTGAATAAGTTGTATCAACCTGAAGCAAATCTTTACTTAACTGCGAATAACGTTCTTTATTATGCTGAATCTGTTGTTCTAAACGTCCAACATCTGCCCCTTGTTTGTAATAACGTGCTTGCACTTCGTGAAATACATCACTAGCTCCAACTTGCTGAACTCGTAATTTTTCAATTTCAGATGTTACTTTACTTACCGCAGCCATCCTTTCTTCCAAACCTATTTCTTGTTGTTTAAGGCCAGCTTCTTGTTCGATAACCTGGTTATTTATAGTACGCCAATTCAAGGTTTGTAACTGCGCTTTTAATAGGCGTTGCTCATTCTTAAATTTCTTATAACGATTAGCTGCGTTAGCTTGGCGTTTTAAATGTCTAAGCTGCTGCTGTAACTCTTCACGAATGTCATTTAACCTGCTTAAATTATCCCGAGTATGAGTAATACGATTTTCGGTTTCACGGCGGCGTTCTTTGTACTTTGAGATGCCAGCTGCTTCTTCAAAATAGACTCGCAACTCATCAGGTTTCGCTTCGATTAACTGCGAAATCACGCCCTGCCTAATAATTGCGTAACTATTTGGCCCTAAACCAGTACCTAAAAAAATATCAACGATATCCTTACGTCTACAATGGGCGCCATTCAGATAATAATTAGATATGCCATCACGATTAATTTCGCGTCGAATAGCTATTTCATTATATTTGGCATATTCACCGGTTAACATGGTATCAGTGTTATCAAAAAAAAGTTCGATGGATGCCTGACCAACAGGTTGACGATCAACCGAACCATTAAAAATCACATCAGCCATTGCTTCACCACGGAGTTGCTTTGCAGAACTTTCACCCATTACCCAACGCACTGCGTCAATGATATTAGATTTACCGCATCCGTTAGGACCAACAATAGCTGTAAGCTTATTCTTAAAATGAATAAGTGTAGGATCAACAAAAGATTTAAAGCCAGCGAGTTTTATCTTTGTAAAATGCATTAATAAAGTAATTCCAATGATTAACCACAAATAGTAAACTGTAAAATTATACAAGAATATAGCTACTTTTTGTAAATTTAAACGATAAATTTTACAATCATAAATCAATGGGGCCGTAGCTCAGTTGGGAGAGCGTCGCGTTCGCAATGCGAAGGTCAGGGGTTCAATCCCCCTCGGCTCCACCAAAGAAAAATAATTATTGCTCTAACCGAAAATAATTTATATATTCTCTTCTATGCAAGAAATACAATCACTCATAACTAAAATAACCAGCTCTATTACCGAAACAAAAGGTATTGAAAAAATAATACTTTTCGGATCAAGAGCAAGAGGAGATGCTGATCCAAAATCAGATATCGACGTTGCAATCATTTGTCCTAATATAACCGATCGAGATTGGCTTGATATTTGTGATCGCGTCGAAAATATTGATACTCTATTAGAAATTAACTTAATTAGATTTGATTCTGCTAGCAAAAAACTTCAAAATAAGATACTACAAGAAGGAATTACTTTATATGAGCAACATTAAAATACAACAATCAATGGCAAACTTAGAAAACGCTTTGTTACGATTGAAAGAAGCTTTGGATGAACCTAAACATAATACTCTAATTATTGATGCCACAATTCAACGCTTTGAATTTGTTAT
>CAYFQQ010000105.1:0-2099 GCA_964345265.1 uncultured Coxiellaceae bacterium | reverse complement strand
TATTGCCAATTTCGCAACAAGATAATCAGCTATATATTGCCATAACAGATCCAACTCAAACGCAGGCTATAAATGAAATTAAATTTCACACTAATCTCAATATTAGGCCAAAAATTGCTGAATATGATAAATTAACTAATCTAATCAATAATATATTATATGCAAAACGTTATGACGACTTTAACTCTAAAGACGCTCATATAATCAAACTAGTTGATCAAATTCTTAACGAGGCTATTGACAAAGGGACTTCAGACATTCATTTTGAACCTTATCAAAATGATTATCGAATTCGGTTTCGAATTGATGGCATTTTAGATGAAATTACCAAACCAGGTTTATCTCTAGCAAATCGCTTAAGTGCACGATTGAAAATTATGTCAGAGCTTAATATTTCCGAACGCCGTCTACCACAAGATGGACGTTTCAACTTCGGCACACGCGACTGCCGTATCAACACTTGCCCTACCTCATATGGTGAAAAAATAGTAGTAAGAATTTTAAATCCTGACAATTTACTTTTACATATCGATGATTTAGGTCTTGAAGAACAACAACAGAAAATATTTTTAAATACTATCGAACGACCGCAAGGAATGGTTCTAGTCACCGGCCCAACTGGAAGTGGTAAAACTATTTCGTTATACGCGGCACTGAATCATCTCAATTCTATTGATAAAAATATTTCGACAGTTGAAGACCCAATAGAAATCAGTTTACACGGCATTAATCAAGTAAATATTAATCCTAAAATTGGTTTAAGCTTTGCCACTGTTTTACGAGCTTTCTTAAGACAAGACCCAGATATAATTATGGTTGGTGAGATACGCGATTTAGAAACTGCTGAAATCGCTGTTAAAGCAGCGCAAACTGGACATTTAGTTCTGTCAACATTACATACCAATTCTGCAGCGGAAAGTATCATAAGATTATTAAACATAGGTATTGCAGGATTCAATATCAATAACTCATTAACACTAATTATTGCACAACGTTTAATCCGAAAGCTTTGCCCTCATTGTAAACAACAACAAAAAATCCCCTATCAGACTCTACTAGAACAAGGTTTTAAAAAAAATGAAACAAATAATTTAACTATTTATTCAGCATATGGATGTAAACACTGTAATAAAGGATATCGAGGTAGAACCGGGATTTTTGAGCTAATGCTAATTTCTGAACAAATTGGTCAAGCTATAATACAACAAAAAAACGCAACAGAAATACATAATCAGGCCTGTAAACAAGGAATGATAACCTTACGCAAATCAGCTTTAGATAAGGTTCGACAAGGAATAACTAGTTTAGAAGAAATTAATCGAGTTATATGAACCAAAAAGCTTATTCATGGTACGGCATAGACCAATATGGCATGTGCATCAGCGGCAAAATGTATGCTGAAAACATTGATAGTGTAAAAAACAAACTAATAAAACAGCATATTTCGCCATTGAAAATACAAAAAAGGAACCTATTCTCCGAAGTATTAACCCTCCTTTGCGAAGGCTATCCTTCTTATCCTCTCCGCATTCATCCATGGGTAAACCCGTGGTTTTCTGCGAAGGAGAACAAAAAAATCTCATCTAAACATATTGCTGATTTCAGCCGTCAATTGGCCACGTTAACAAATTCCGATATTCCATTATTCAATTCTCTTAATATTATGCAACAAAATTGCAAACATTCTAATTTACGAATACTGATAGAAAATATTAAACATAATATTGAGGAAGGTACGGCATTAAGTGATGCTTTAAAAAACCAGGCTTGTTTTGGTAAATTATTTTATAACTTAGTCTTTATCGGCGAACAATCGGGGACTTTAGACATCATGTTAAACCACATTGCAAACTATCATGAAAAAATCGAAGCACAAAAACGTAAAATAAAAAAAGCTCTGCTTTATCCAAGCGTAATATTATTAATTGCAATAATTGTTTTTCTCATTACTGCTGTTAATGCCACCTTGGGTTTTTTCCAATTTGCTATTAACTTTTGGTAATATCCACTCATTTGTTTATTATGTAATATGGCTGTTAAAGCCACCATGTACAATGCCTTACGCACATAAAATCTGCCGTACTGAATACAGCGGTAAC
>CAYFQQ010000104.1:0-3973 GCA_964345265.1 uncultured Coxiellaceae bacterium | reverse complement strand
TAAATTTGTCCTTCACTTTCTGCCCAAAAATGAGAAGTAGTTTTTTCTATCGTTGTCATAATATCGTAGCCCGACATCGGACTAAGACTTAAAAAGCCTAAGATTGAATACATTGTTTTGTTAGTTCTGGCCATGATATTTCCTTGCGTTAGAATAATAACATTATAATACTGGGTGAGATTGTCATACAACACATGACAGCTATTACAATTCTAATTTCATCAATTTAATGTTTTTTATTGCACATGTACATAAACATGTAGGGAACAGGAATACCTGTTCCCTACGGGGATTTCACCTTAGCAAATCAGAAATGAGAATGACTTAACACCCTTGCTGCGTCTTCAGCTGGAAGTGCTACCGTTGCATCACTGGGTTTCCAAAAAGAAAACCAAGATTTCTTTTCTGCAGTATTTACAGCCGGTTGCGTATTACACCCTAAACCAGCACTCTGTATGAAGGGAAGCTGATTATCTTCATTTTCAACCACAAGCGGAGAAGTGCTCGCCTCTTGTCTTTTTTGGCTTTCATGTATTTTTTTGTTAAATACAATGCGTACTCCATCAATAAGGCCACCAATTGGAGCAGTTACTAGCGATAATATACCACCGATAATAGCACCAATTGATACTCCCACAATGGCTGGTGCTATAGAAAGCGCTAATACACAATATGGCAAATTTTCTGGACCAAACGCAAAAAGTGATAACAACAAAATACCTCCAATTGCTGGGGCAGCATTATGGGCAAATATTATAAGTAACGGTATTGCTGCTATCATTGCACATGCAGCTCCTATACATGCCACAGATACCACCGTCCATGCTGTTGTATGAGTAGCACCGCTTTTAAAACTTTCCCAAAATGCATGTTTATAAGTAGCATTTTTAACCTCTTTTTTTCTTAACAGATCAGTAATTTCTGAGTATCCTTTCTCTTCAGCGATGTCCAGTAAACTCTGTCCCTTTTCATTACAGCGGTGTGGGTTTATATCTGCATCCAAGAGAAATTCCACCACATTTTGTTTATTATTTTCTACCGCTGTGAATAAAGCTTTTTCGAAATATTTTCCTATACCAAATACTCGTTCGATCCAAAAACCATATTTAGTCTGGACAAATTTCTGAATTAACTGTTGGAATTGACGATTATTATCTGCTAACTCAATAGAAGTTGATCCTTGTTTATTTTTCTCAAATAATAAAAACTTAACAAAATCATTACTGCCTTTAATTTTCTCAAATGATAAAGATGCAATCTCTTCTTTTTCCTTTAAAACACATAGGTGTAATAAATTATTTCCCGAATTGTCCTTGAAATTCAAAAAAGCCTTCCTATTTCTTTCTGTAAGTAATGAAAATATTACCGGATTAAGATCTTCTTTTGGAATATTTTCAGAATTTATAAGCTCCAACATTAACGTCCTATAAAAATCTCTTTCCTCATCCGTCATGTCGGAGTTTCCGAAAAAACCACATTCTTTATTACTGATGCTTTTTTTAATCTTTTCCCATTCTCCTCCTTGAATCAAATTCTGAATTTCAGTTTCAGTAGGATATCTGTTAGTTTGTTTTTGTTTGTTTTCATCTTTTTTATTCATTTTAAAAACCTCTCTATTTAATTTTCACAATTCCTACACGTAAACATCGATTCTTATATTCCTCATTACGCATTTGAGGATAGAAACCAACTATGAAAATCAATTTCATGAATATGAGCTTAGCACATATAATACCTCTGTCAACTATATATTAAAGAGATATACTCTTTTAAAAAATATATTTGTACTTAATATGCTGCCGATTTGCTTTTATTGATGATTTTCAATTGAGATAAATCACCGCAACAGGCGACTAAAGTCGCCTGTTGAGTTAAATTTCGTTTGAGATATTTCGAATTGGAATAACGTGACTGATGAAAATACTGAAGCGATATACTTATCTTAGCTAGCAGATGTCATGCCCGAGTTACTAAATGATGTATACACTTCAGGCGGTGTATTCACTTGTTGAGCATTTGCAGACTGAGCCTGAGCAGGGGCTAACCATGATGTTGCATCAGGCGCTAATAATACACCATTAGGCATGCCGCTGGTGTAACTGATACCGCTAGCACTGCCTTCTTTGATGATGGCGGATCCTATGAAAGTGCCAAGTACTGCTGCCCTTCCTACACTCGCAGCCGCTTTATTAACAACATCCTTTTTTCTACTAAACAAAGTTGTATTACTTTCTTTGGTTTTAGAATTATCCTGTATAGAAGCCTCTCGTATAGAATTTTGCTGAAGTACATAATTTTCATTTAACGATTCGTATCCCAAACTGCGAAACTGTTCATAAACACTTTGCCAATCTCCTAATTGTTTATAATCAGCAAAATCTTGGAAAATTCCCGGCGTAGTAAGAAACAGCTGTCCATCAATTAGCTGTATTTTGCCATTGGGATCATTGACGTTTATATCACCATTCTCTATACCATCAGACAGCCATTCGCTAAATTCATCACCAAGATCAAAATCGGATTCGATAGATTCCATCTCGACTGGAAGCTCATAATTCTCATTTGCAATAAAATCTTTCAATAATTCTTGTGCTCTATTCAGTATCCTTCTATATCCACCACTCTCTATATAATCATCACTCAATAATGCTAACCAATTGTTTAAGATTCGTGGTCTTTCCGCGATCCACTTGAGACCTGCTTTAGGCATTAAATTATAAGCATATAAAGGGGTTATGCGCCTTGAAAGTGCAGGTGAATAACCTCCATTATTGCGAATTCTAAAATAGCCAGCTTTATCAATTAAAGCTCCATCGTAAAGGGGCAACCATTTTTTTATAAATACTCCCTTTTTATTAGAAATAATCACTGACCGATTTTCACTAACACTGGCAATATCAAATAACAAAGCAGCGCTGAAAAGCACATAATCATCCAATAAATTTGATCCCCCTTCTTCCTGCTGCAACTGCAAAGCAAAAAGAGCCCGTCGTAAACCTTCTTCTAACAGGCTCCCCCAACGCATCGTCTTTAGTGAAGCAGGAAATGACTGAACGAAATCTACAAAGTTAAAAATTAATTTTTCATACAAAATTCGATAGTACTTTTTAGGTAAATTAACCCGGCTTTCAATATCACTAAGTAGTTTCTGGTGTTGAATGGACGACAACAACTTACTCGCCGGTACCACCGGAAATAAGCTCTTCATATCAAAACCCAACTTTTTTGATTGTCTAAATTTTTTTTCTTCTTCAATAAATAATTTTGATTTTGCCATACGCTAATTATATACCAAAATTGGTCTTAGTGCTTGTATACATTCTTTCTGTGACCGATATTAATGACTAAAACAGTCAATTCATCATCCTTTATTTTACATACTATTCGATAATCGCCTACTCTGTATCTCCATAGACCGGACATATGACCAACCAAAGGTTTACCCGAAATTCTAGGATTCTCCGAATGTTGAATATGTTTTTGTAAAAAACTAGTTATTCTGCGCTGCATAACCTTACTGAGTTTGCGTAACTGCCTAATTGCATGAGTGTCTAATTTAACTATCCAGGCCAAGCTCTTCTATTACCTTATCTAGTGGAACTGAGGGATTTTTTTGTTCTAAAACCGCTATTGCGAGTAAATAGTCTTCTCTATCTTCAAGAAATTCTTCGATAGCTTTTTTTACATAATAGCTTTTTGTATGCCCTGTTTTACTTGCAAGGTTAATTAATCGATTTTCTAATTGTTCTGGCAACCTAACTGCTAGCATTTTCATCACCTTTTTCGTTTATGTAATACAAGTATAACACATTTTTATATATACGCAAATATAAGGCGTTGTTGAATAAATAGCTTTAACGATCGTCATTCCCGCGAAAGCGGGAATCTCATATCAATGGCAATTAATATGCAGGCATTCCAAGTTGATTCATTTTATTAATTGCAAAACATTTAATACCAATTTCTTTGACTT
>CAYFQQ010000103.1:0-2476 GCA_964345265.1 uncultured Coxiellaceae bacterium | reverse complement strand
ATGCTGTCATTCTCGCGAATGCGAGAATCCATTTAATTTGGGGCTCTTTGGATACCCGCCTTCGCGGGTATGACGTGAAATAGCACTTAAAATTGGTCAAAATTAGAATTGCTGTAAATAAATTAGAGGGTATGATTAATGGCAACTGATGCTTCATTGTGGAGTTTTATTATAAATGCTGGAGTGATAGTCAAAATAGTGATGTTGTTATTATTGGCAGCTTCACTATGTTCGTGGACTATAATTTTCCAGCGTCATATGTTTTTAAAACATGCTCGTAATGCTATTAGAAATTTTGAGAAAAGGTTCTGGTCTAAAGTTGATTTGAATAAGTTATATGAAAGTTCGAAATCACATCAGCAACAACTGACTGGGTTGGAACATATTTTTTACTCTGGATTTGATGAATTTAATCGTTTAAGCAAACAATCTACAGCTAATCCAGATGCGATTATGGAAGGTACCGAGCGAGCCATGCGTATTGCTTTAGCCCAAGAAGTTGATAAGCTGGAACGGAATTTACCATTTTTAGCAACGGTAGGTTCAACCAGTCCTTATGTAGGATTGTTTGGTACCGTCTGGGGGATTATGACTTCATTTCGCGCTTTAGGTGCTGTGCAACAAGCAACTATATCTATGGTAGCTCCAGGTATTTCCGAGGCACTGATTGCAACAGCTATGGGTTTGTTTGCTGCGATACCTGCAGTAATTGCTTATAACCATTATGTTAATGTGGTTGGACGACTAACCAATCATTATGATATTTTTCAGGATGAATTCTCAAGTATTTTACACAGAAAAGCACATGGCAATAGTTAACAGAAAACAAAACCGACTGCTCGCAGAAATTAATGTAGTGCCATACATTGATGTGATGCTAGTGTTATTAGTTATCTTTATGATTACAGCTCCCTTGTTATCGCAGGGAGTTAAGGTGAATTTACCGCGCGCAGCTGCGCGTCCTTTATCAACTAAAGATCAAGAACCAATTATTATTTCCGTTGATGCTAAAGGGAATTACTATCTTAATCTTGCCAATAATCCCAGTCGACCAATTACCAAAAATATTCTGGTAAATCGCATTACTGCTGAATTACAGATTGCCAAGAATCACCATCAACGACGTCAAGTCTTAGTTAAAGGCGATCGCAATGTAAGTTATGGTAAGATAGTTCAAGCTATGGTGTTGTTACAACATGCTGGTGTTTCCAATGTTGGCTTGATGACTCAAGAGCACGTATCGCAACGACATTAATTTTATGAATTTCTCGAGTATTTTGCTTTCATTCCTATTGTTATATCCATGTTTAGTTTTGGCATTAACTTTTTCTATGCCTCCAAAAGGAGATCATATAGTTGGTAAGATTCAAACAATGCAAATAAATTCTAAAGATGATTATACTTCGATTGGACAAAAATATGATGTTGGTTATTACGAAATTTTTGAAGCGAACCCCGGAGTTGATCCAGATAACTTATATCCAGGAACTATTCTTGTTGTTCCAACTCAGTATATTTTACCACCCAAATTATACAATAGTATCGTTATAAATTTAGCTGAAATGCGGCTTTATTATTCTTCTTCTAAATTACATAAAGTTTTTACTTATCCAATTGGCATCGGCATGGAGGATTGGCAAACTCCAACTGGTTATTTCAAGATTATTAAGAAGATTAAACATCCTAAATGGTTTGTCCCGAAATCTATATTTAAATACCGCGCTGAACATCATGATAAAGTGCCAAAGGTTGTACCTTCAGGTGCTGACAACCCAATGGGCGAATATGCTTTGCGCTTGTCAAATCCTGAGTATCTAATTCATGGTACTGACGATCCTGTAGGCGTAGGTCGGCGAAGCAGCGCTGGCTGTATTCGTATGTATCCCAAGGATATCAAGCAGTTATTTTCTTTAGTTAATAAAGGCACACGGGTATTTATAATTAATGAACCGTACAAAGTTTCCAATGAAAATAGCAGAATTTATTTAGAAGCACATATGCCTCTTCATGAGCAGCGAATCAAAATGGCCGGCGATTTTACTCGTATAGTAAATGCAGTAAAAAGTTCTGCAAAGCAAAATATTAATCACATAGATTGGCAACAGGTATTACAAGTTGCTAAAGAACATTTAGGTATTCCGCAACAAATTGAAATCACAACTGAAATCACTCATCCTCCAAAATTTACTAGGCAGCCCGCACATTTCAGTAAGGAAAACTGGCGTTCCATTGCTTTAAAAGCATTTATTACTAAAAAGGATATTGATTCACCGTTTCAAGGGACTCTCAAAACTTATTTTACTGCGCATGGATATAATGCAAAAAGTACAAAGCGGTAGTTCATGTTGATGTACATTGATGAATAATTACCAGAACGTTCTTAAATGTGGTGCACCTGCAAAATCCTGCTTTTGGGATTCAGTGGGTTCATGAGCTTGTGTTTGGGGGGGTTCATGAGCTTGTGTTTGGGGGATGT
>CAYFQQ010000102.1:0-9625 GCA_964345265.1 uncultured Coxiellaceae bacterium | reverse complement strand
GCTGGCTTCTCGCCCACAATCCCTCTGGCTTAATAACTAAATTTATTAATGTTTTTTTTATTGGTAAGGGGACATTTTCAAATTGGTTATATTGGGGACATTTCTATTTTGGTTTGACAACCGTGGTCAATTATACTTGCTTTATTTACATTATTGCAAGTAAAATCTCTTTTATTTTAGGTACAAATTGGTGAATTTATGGCCGAAAATGATTCGCATAGTAATAAAGATAAAGATATTTGGAGTAAAGGTCCTAAACGTGAAGCAGGGCCCCCAGATTTAGATGAGTTACTTAATAAATTGCAGAAAAAAATAAATAGTTTTTTTGTCGGTAAAATCGGTAGAAGAAGAGCTACAGGAGTTCCATCGAAATCCAAAGTGCCGAAAATATTAACTTTACGCAGTATCTTGTTAGTATTATTAGTTGCAATCATAATTTGGGTTGCATTCGGCGTTTTTATAGTCTCACCAGCTGAGCGTGCTGCGATTCTTAGATTTGGTAAGTATAGTAAAACTGTAGGCCCTGGTCCGCATTGGATGCCCCGCTTTGTTGAGTCACGTTATACAATTAATGTGCAAAAAGTCTCAACTTTTCCTTATCAAGCTGAAATGCTTACTAAAGACGAAAATATAGTTTCCGTTTCGGTAGCAGTGCAATATCGCATTAATAATGTAAGAGACTATTTATTTAATGTGGTTGATCCGGTTGTAAGTTTGCAACAAGCTACTGCAAGTGCTTTACGTCAAGTAGTTGGTCATACTACTTTAGATGAAATATTGACTACTGGTCGTGAATTAGTACGAGAGCAAGTGTTGCAACAATTGACTAAAATTTTGGATCGTTACCATTGCGGATTGGTAATTACAGATGTGGCTTTACAACCAGCCAAACCACCTGAAGCTGTGACCGAGGCTTTTGATGATGTTAATAAAGCACGTGAGGATGAACAACGTTATATAAACCAAGCAAAAGCTTATCAGCAAAAGGTAGTGCCAATCGCAGAAGGCCAGGCAGCACGTATTCTAAAGGAAGCAGATGCTTATCAAAAGAAGGCAATTCTCCAAGCCCGTGCGGATACCGCTCAGTATTTGGCATTATTACCGCAATATGAACGGACCCCGGGTGTTACTCGTGAACGATTATATTTGAGTACAATTGAAGAAGTATTACGTAACAGCAGTAAAATATTAGTAGATGTGAAAAGTGCAAATATGATGTATCTGCCACTAGATAAACTTTTTACCAAAGAACTTAAGCTTGAAAAGTTACCGGAATTTGCTGAAACTCCAATTTCTGAGTCAAAACTTACTGACACGGCAAAACATATGCAATCAAGTAGCGAAAGGCCGAGTCGTGTTGGTTATTCGGATGAGGGAGAATACTAATGAGCTATGCTAAAAAAATATTTTTGCTCATTTTCGTAATTATTCTATTGAGTTTTTTGGCGTGTTTTTATTCGGTTAAAGAAGGTCAACAAGCTTTGTTATTGAAGTTAGGAAAAATTGTTACAGATTCGGGTGGTCAACCATTGGTGATTCAACCTGGTTTGCATTTACGTATTCCGTTTATAAATCAGGTGCGTACTTTTGATGTACGTTTACAGACATTAGATGCGCAATCATCGCGAGTGTTAACAGAGGAACAGAAATATGTATTAGTTGATTATTATGTAAAGTGGAGGATTGCTGATTTACCACTTTATTATACTCGTACCGGTGGATTTGCTAATAAAGCGGAAACTTTATTACAGCAAAAAGTAAATGATGCACTTCGGGCTGCGTTTGGTAAACGAACTATTACTGAAGTAGTTTCTGGTGAACGTGGTAATGTTATGGGTTTGCTAAAACAAAAAGCAGATGAGAGTGCTGAGGGTTTGGGTATCGAAGTAATTGATGTGCGTGTTAAGCGGATTGATTTACCTGAGGAAGTTAGTGATTCTGTATTTGATCGTATGCGCGTAGAGCGAGAGCAGGCGGCTACTAAGCATCGTTCTGATGGTAAAGCCAAAGCCGAGAGTGTTAAAGCAGAGGCAGATGCCACGGTCACAGTTATTTTAGCTAAAGCTCGAGAAAAAGCTGCAAAAATTCGAGCACAAGGAAATGCAAAAGCTGCTGAAATCTATGCAAATGCATATAAAAAGAATGCTAGTTTTTATGCTTTATACAGAAGCTTACAAGCTTATAAGAATGTTTTTATCAGTAAAAATGATATTTTATTGTTAAAACCTGATAGCCAGTTTTTTAAATATTTTAATAATATATAAAGGAGATAGAAATTATGTGGCAGACTATTTTAACGGCAATAGCTTTAGTGTTGATTATAGAAGGTATAATGCCTTTTATATCACCACACCATTGTCGAAAGATGATGGAAGCAATGACCAGATGCAGTGATCGTGCTTTACGGATTATGGGATTAATAGCTATGTTAGTTGGTGTAGTATTGATGTATTTAGTTCATTCTGGAATTCTAAGATAATATTTAATGGCGAAAAATATAATAGTTTTGGGCACTCAATGGGGTGACGAGGGTAAAGGCAAGGTTATTGATTTGCTGGCTGAGCATACAGCTGGAGTAGTAAGATTTCAGGGTGGTCACAACGCTGGGCATACCATAGTAATAAATGGTGAAAAGACTATTTTACATCTTATTCCATCGGGTATTATGCGTAAAAATGTGGTGTGCTTCATTGGTAATGGAGTGGTTTTATCGCCAACTGATTTAGTTCAAGAAATAGGTGAATTGGAAAAAAAGAGTATATCGGTTACGCAGCGTTTGTATATAAGCGAAGCGTGCAGTCTATTACTTCCATATCATGTTGCCTTAGATAAAGCACGTGAACAGCAACGTGGTAAGGAAGCAATTGGAACTACAGGTCGAGGGATTGGACCCGCTTATGAGGATAAAGTGGCTAGACGAGGTTTACGTGGCATCGATTTGTTAAATCCTGAGCAATTGACTGATAAATTAGAGAAACTCTCCGAGTATCATAATTTCATTCTAGAAAATTACTATGCAACAAAGGCGATACCCTATGAGCAGATTTTAGCAGAAGTATTAACTGCAGCGCAGCGTATTAGTCCTATGATAACTGATGTGACTAGTCTGTTAGCAGATTATCGTAATCAAGGCAAAAACTTATTATTTGAAGGTGCTCAAGGTACATTTTTAGATATCGATCTTGGTACTTATCCATTTGTAACTTCTTCCAATACTACAGCGGGAAGTGCCGCAACCGGAAGTGGATTCGGACCTTTATATTTTGATTACGTGCTCGGTGTTACTAAAGCTTATACCACTCGAGTAGGCGGTGGTCCATTCCCTACAGAGTTAGAGGATGCAACTGGCAAAAGTATCTGTGAACGAGGTCAGGAATTCGGTGCAACTACAGGGCGGCCGCGACGTTGTGGTTGGTTTGATGCTGTTGCGATGCGTCGTTCGGTACAGATAAATAGTTTATCGGGCTTATGTATAACTAAGTTAGATGTTTTAGATGAGTTAGAAAATGTACGAATTTGTGTAGACTACAAAAATAATGAGCCTATCTACGAGGATTTACCAGGTTGGCAAAAGTCGACTTTCGGTCTTAAAGATTTTGCAGAATTACCAAAGAATGCTAAAAATTATTTAAAGCGTATAGAAGATTTGTTAAAGACGCCGATTGATATTATTTCTACCGGCCCAGAGCGTAGTGAGACTATTCTTTTAAAGCACTTTTTTGAGTGAGTAATTTAGGAAGCATGAATAAAACTTCTTGAATAGGAATGACTTTAATATCTTTGTGATATTCTCGCTGACTACCTAGATGAATCAGGTAGCATTTTGCTATAGGATAATCTTTTTTAAATGCGTTTAGTCCTTTTAAATCTTTATTACTAATTTGTTTTTTACTTTTTACTTCAAAAGCCAATAAATTTTTTTCGCCATAGGCTATAAAATCTACCTCAATACCGTAACTAGTTCTCCAATAATAAAGTTTATAGTCTAATTGTAAATAATCATTGATTGCCCTTAATTCTTGGAAAAATAATGTCTCCATTGCAATGCCGTTTAGTTCACTAAATGTATCTAAAATGCCTTTAGGGCGAATGCTTAAATAGATACCGACATCAAAATAGTAGAATTTAGGGTGTGATACTAAACGTCGTTTAGCTCGTTTTGTAAAGATAGGCAATTTATAAGCCAATAATAAATCATTTAGAATTTCGAAATAATCAGTTACAGTTTTTTGTTTAATATTAGCTTCACGTGCTATTTCAGACATATTCAACAGAGAACCTTGCGAAAAACTAGCGGTTTCTAAAAATCGTATAAAAGCTCCTAGATCTCGTGTTAAGCCTTCTTGTAATACTTCTTCTTTTAAATAAACTGACGTGTAAGCTTTAAGAAAATCTTGCGGGTCTGGTTCACTTACAATGGCAGGTAATTGACCGAAACGTAGTGCTCTTTGTAAATCAAAATCTTCACCGAGCTCAATAGCGGTCAAAGGATGCATTGCACGAATTAATGCTCTTCCTGCTAGCAAATTTACTCCCTTACGTCTTAATTTTCTAGCACTTGAACCAGTTAATATGAAACGATAATGTTTGTTTTCAATGAGACGGTGAACTTCATTAAGGATTTCGGGTACTTTTTGTACTTCATCGATAATAATCCAATTGTCGAATTTTTTAGGAATGTAATTATTTATACGCTTTGGGTTACTCAAAAGTTCGGTATAAACTTTTGCATCAAGACAATCAAAATAAACTGCGTTTGGAAATGTGCTTTTTACCCATGAAGTTTTACCAGTACCTCTGGGTCCAAATAGGAAGAAACTTTTTTTAGAATCACTTGGAATTTTAAGCATTCTCTTATACATGATTCTATTTTACACGTATTTTTATACTTTTACTAGCTAAATTACACGTTTTTTTTGAAGTGCCGAGGAGAGGACTTGAACCTCCACGGGGTTACCCCCACAAGCACCTGAAGCTTGCGTGTCTACCAGTTTCACCACCTCGGCCTATATTACTTGTTGTTTTGTTGTTTATTCTGTTGTAATTGATCGCACTGATATTTTTTATATTCCTGTAATAATTGCGCTCGTTTAGTTGGTGAGCTCCATTGTGGATTCAGATTAAGATCGGTGTTGTAAAAAATAAGTTCGCGTTTTAATTGTGCGCAAATAGCATGTTGATCAGTAGGTTGTTTAGTTGTAGCTAGTTTGTCTAAAAAAGAAGCACAACCACTTAACATTAAAATTGTAAAGCATAGTATGAGTGTTAATAGCTTTTTGTTCATAAGTCGTTTCCTAACTGTTAAAATTGTATTATATGATAATAGATTTATTATTTAAATGAAGTTTCGTAACTATGCCTAAATTTTCCTTGAAACAAGATCCGTATCACGAACGTGAAACGCGTAAGTATGTTAAACCGATTCCAAGTCGTGAGTATATAATAGAGTGCTTGGATAAGCTAGGTAAGCCTGTTAAGTCTGAATATTTGGCTAAAACGTTTTCACTTAAATCGAAACAACAGCAAGAGGCTTTGCAACATCGTTTAATTGCTATGGCGCGGGATGGTCAACTGATCGCAAATCGTCGCGGTAGTTTTTTATTAGTTGATAAAACATCGTTAGTTCGCGGTGTCGTCATCGGGCATAAAGAAGGTTATGGGTTTTTAGTACCTGAAGATGGTGGTAGAGATATTTTTTTAGCAGCGCGACAAATGCGTTCAGTATTTCACGATGATCGAGTCCTAGTACAAGTTATTGGAAAAGATAAACATGGACGTCGTGAGGGAGTAATTGTAGAGATTTTAGAACGTAATACTGAATATATAGTAGGACGCTATTTTGAAGAAAGCGGTGTAGCATTTGTAGTGCCATCTAATAAAAGTATTAGTCAAGATGTTATTATTCCTAAGGGAAAACAGGGTAAAGCAAAACATGGTCAGCTGGTGACGGCTGATATCGTTACTTATCCAAGTGTAAGGCGTCAGGCTACAGGAAAGATTGTTGAAGTTTTGGGTGAGCACATGGGGCCTGGAATGGAAATCGAAGTTGCTATTCGGGCACATAATTTGCCGCATAAATGGCCCAAAAAAGTATTGCATGAAGCTACTGAGTTGAAAAAAGTATCTGAACTTGATTATAAAGGTCGTAGGGATCTAAGGAAATTGCCTTTTGTTACTATAGATGGGGAAGATGCTAAAGATTTTGATGATGCTGTATATTGTGAACGACATCCTCGAAGTGGCTGGCGTTTATATGTAGCAATTGCTGATGTTGGTTATTATGTGAAAGCAGATACAGCGTTGGATCAAGAAGCTTTAACGCGTGGTAATTCTGTGTATTTTCCAAGCGTTGTTGTCCCCATGTTACCAGAAGTTTTGTCTAATGAGTTATGTTCATTGCAACCTAACGTTGATCGACTGTGTATAGTTTGTGATATAAGTATTAGTAAAGAAGGAAAAGTTAGTAGGTACAGTTTTTATGAAGCAGTAATGTGTTCTCATGCGCGTCTTACTTATACCCAAGTTGTTAACATGTTAACTGGTAAAGGTCAAGGTCATTCGGAATTACTGCCACATTTGCAGGAATTGTATACTCTTTTTAAGGCGTTGCAAAAACAACGTAAAGCTCGTGGTGCTATTGAATTTACTACATTAGAGACACGGATTGTTTTTAGTAAAAAACGTAAGATTAAACAAATTGTTCCAATTGTACGTAATGACGCACACCGAATTATTGAAGAATGTATGTTAGCAGCTAATGTTTGTGCGGCACGGTTTTTATTGCGAAAAAAAGTTCCTGCTCTATATCGTGTTCATGAAGGACCAGATGCTACCAAATTAGTTGATTTACGTAGCTTCTTAGGGAGTTTGGGACTGAGTTTAGGAGGTGGAGATGATCCCAAGCCTGTTGATTATACGAAATTGTTGAATAAAATAGAAGGGCGCAGAGATGAACATTTGATTCAAACAGTGATATTGCGCTCTATGCGTCAGGCAGTTTATGATGCAGAAAATATTGGCCATTTTGGTTTAGCTTATGATGCATATGGTCATTTTACTTCACCAATTCGTCGTTATCCGGATTTAATAACCCATCGTGCAGTTCGCCATGCAATTTATGGTGGTAAAATGGCTGATTTTTATTATGACAGTAATACAGTTCATAATTTTGGTGAGCATTGTTCAATGACAGAAAGACGTGCTGATGATGCAACTTGTGATGCAGTTGATTGGCTGAAGTGTGAATACATGTTAGATAAGATTGGTAAGGTTTTTGATGGTATTATTAGCGGAGTTACTAGTTTTGGAGTTTTTGTAGAATTAAAAGATATTTATGTGGAAGGTTTATTACATATTACTGCATTGACTAATGACTATTATGAATTTGATGCAGTTAAACACTGTTTGCGTGGAAAACGTTCAAGGAAAACTTTTTGTTTAGGCGATCCGATTCAGGTTCAAGTTGCTAGAGTGGATTTAGACGAAGCTCAAATCGATTTTGAGTTATCATGATGAAAGCACAATACATTTATGGCCTACATGCTGTGGAGACAATATTAAAAAGTACTCCACAAAAAATACGCCAGCTTTTTATACAACGGGGTAGATATGATCAAAGAATGCAAAAAATATTACAATTGGCACATAAAAATGATATTAAACCTGAGATTATTAGTAGAAAGAAATTGAACGAGTTATTGCCAGAATGTCAGCATCAAGGTGTAACAGCAATTATGGTAGGTGGTGTAGTATATCAAGAAACTGATTTAGTGGGTTTACTGGATAGTTTAGAAGAAACCCCATTTTTATTAATTTTGGATGGTGTACAAGATCCACACAATTTGGGAGCTTGTTTGCGTAGTGCGAATGCAGCTGGAATAGTTGCAGTTATTGCCCCTAAGAATAATGCTGTTGGCTTAACTCCTGTAGTTCGTAAAGTAGCTTGCGGTGCTGCAGAAACTACACCTTACATTCAAGTAACCAATTTAGCTCGTACTATGCGTATGCTAAAAAATCGCGGTATATGGTTCTATGGTGCTGATGTTAATGTCAAGACTAGGATTTATGAGGTGAATTTAACTGGACCGATAGGACTGGTTTTAGGCGGTGAAGAGAAAGGTTTGCGTCGCTTAACTCGAGAACACTGTGATGAGCTAATGAATATTCCTATGCTTGGAACTGTTTCTAGTTTGAATGTCTCAGTTGCGGCTGGTATTTGTTTATTTGAAGCTATTCGGCAGAGGTTTTACGACTAATTTTTTCTTTAATACGTGCACTTTTGCCTGATAGTTTACGGAGATAATATAGTTTTGCTTTGTTTACATCACCACGACGTTTTACTTTGATATTGGCAATTTGTGGACTGTAAGTTTGGAACACACGTTCTACTCCTTCTCCGTGAGAAATTTTACGTACCGTAAACGCTGAATTCAAACCGCGATTACGTTTTGCTATAACTACACCTTCAAAGGACTGTAAACGTTCACGGTTGGCTTCTTTTACTTTTACTTGTACTGTAACTATGTCTCCAGATCTAAATTCTGGAATTTTTTTATTTTTCGTTTGTTCATTTTCAATTGCTTGGATTATATTACTCATGATTTATCTTTAATTTTTTGTTCATTAATAAAACTCCATAATCTTATGCCCGTTAGTCTCTTATTACTTCGTATGGAGTGAAATCCGCCGAAGCTACCTAACTTAGCTAAGGCCACGGATGATTATACTTTCTTCGCATTCATCCATGGGCTCACACCTGTGGTTTTCTGCGAAGGCGGATAAACTCGTTTAGTAAATTTTGTTCATTTTCTGTTAAACGATGCTTTTTTAATAAATCAGGTCGTCTTAAATATGTACGACCTAAAGCTTGTTTTAACCTCCAATAAGCAATCTTTTTATGATCGCCACTTAATAACACATTTGGAACTTTTTGTCCATTAAAGATTTTAGGCCTAGTGTAATGAGGGTAATCTAAAAGACCTTGCGTGAAAGAATCTTGCTTAGCAGAATCCTCGTCTCCCAAGGCGCCTGGTAATAAACGAACTATAGTGTCGATTATTACCATGGTAGCTAGTTCACCGCCGCTTAACACGTAGTCTCCAATTGATAATTCTTCATCGATTTCAATTTCGATCACTCTTTCATCGATGCCTTCATAACGACCGGCTAACAGAATCAAGTTTTTTTCCTGAACTAATAATTTAATTTTAGTTTGATCCAATAATTGTCCTTGCGGAGTTAAATAGATTACTTTTGTTTTACTACGACAGAATTTTTTTGCTTTCTCAATAGCGGTACATAAAGGTTGTGCTAACATTACCATGCCTGGTCCACCACCATAAGGCTTGTCGTCAACACGCCGATGTTTATCTTTACTAAAATCTCTAGGGTTATAATATTTTAGTGTTATCAATTTTTTTTTAATTGCGCGACCGACTATGCCATAATTTAAAGCAGTAAACATTTCGGGAAATAATGTAACAATAGCGAATTTCACGGTAAGTTAATTATACAGCAATTCTAATTTTGACCAATTTTAAGTGCTATTTCACGTCATACCCGCGAAGGCGGGTATCCAAAGAGCCCCAAATTAAATGGATTCTCGCATTCGCGAGAATGACAGCAT
>CAYFQQ010000101.1:0-3043 GCA_964345265.1 uncultured Coxiellaceae bacterium | reverse complement strand
TTAGTCCCGTTACTTAATTGCAACACCCACATAATTTTTTTCCCATGATTTATTCTAACCCCTGAAAAATCTAGGGCTTTCATAAATTGTTCCATACTTAAAATACCATTAAAGCTTTGTATTGGCGTAGATGGAATATAGTTATCTATAATATTGACAAAATCATTATTATCCGATATTCCATAAACAATAATATAATGAGCATAACTATCAATTATATTTTCCGGCCAATAGTCGAGATAAAAGGAGTTTACATTGACCATCACTGGAATATTTTGCTTTATTATTTTTTTTAAAAATTCCAATACACTCTCTGTATTGTCATATACATTTCGTTTTAGTGTCATGTTAAGTTTTGACAAAGAGTTATCTATTGAATTTCTTTCAACATCAGCATCAAAACACATTAAACAAGGGTATCTTTCCTTTTTCTTTTTGCCATTTATCCAGTACCCAAATCTATATTGATGCCCTAATGAAGCATAAAACCAGGATTCACTTATCTTTAAACCAAGATAATTTGAAATAGATGCTAGATTACTAATAAAGCAATTTGCTCCTTTTATTTCACATAGATTATCTTTATTACTTATAATCATGATTAGCTACTGTCAAATTTTTAGGGGACATTATAATGAATTACGGTTTTCTTCCAACCGCCTGCATCCAACACCATGAGGTAAATGCATTAGGTTCTTTCCCGAAATCACGCCATGCTTGCTTGTATTGATCCAACTTTTCTTGCGTAAGCTTGCCTGATTTTAGATCATCTTTAACATACTGCGCCGTAGAAAACTCGTCTACTACAAAACCACAAAGTATTTGAGTAAGCCCATCCTCAGAAATAAGTTCTGGACAAACGCTTACTTTCACATCTTCAAAACCAGTTTCATTGAGTAAAGCTTTTAGCTTTCTTCCCATATAAAGATCAACTCCACCGTTAAGCAGTGCTTGTGTTTTATAATCATTTGATTCGCGAATGGTTGAAGTGTCAGGGTAAAAAATTGAGTTACCAAAATCAGGTTCACGCAAAGCAATTACCCCGTGAGGCTTAAGTACCCGGTGAAGCTCTTCTACCGCTTTTTTGTTGTCACTTAACTGCAAGATAAGCGCACTTGTATAAACCAGATCAAAAGTGTTATCTTTAAATGGCAAATTCAGAACATCTCCCTGTTGAAATTTGATATTGCTAATACCAAGCCTTTCCGCTGATTTCCTGACAATATCAAGCTGTTCCTGGGAAATATCTAACGCAACTATCTCCCCTTGCGGCACCCTTTGGGCAAATCCTGTAGTTATTGATCCTGGACCACATCCACAATCTAATATTTTCATGCTTGGACTTAAAAATGGCTCCGTAAACGCCGCACACCTCTCGAAATTTCTGGTAGCTGCCAGCCACTTAATCATGCTATCGTCATATCCCATAAAATACTTCTCTTCACTCATGATTCCTCCTAATTAGGTTGTACGTTTTGCCAAAAAATGTGTTATATTCCATAATCCTTAAACTTCAATAAATTTAAGGATTATTTGGATTCGAATATTTTTACTTTTCAAAATTCCACTTTTGATTTTTTAGATATTCATGCTCAGTTAAAAAGTGGCGCTAAAAATCCTATGGGGTGCTAATAATCATGATTAATTTTCCACTTCCTTCATATAACTTTAAGCACTAGCTATATTATACATTTGTTTTTAGAACACCCCCGAAACAATCTATTTCATAATCATCTATAATTTTAGATATTGATTTACTAAAATCATTTAAATTAATTTTACTTTTTAACAAGAACTCTTTGGTCATCATTAATATATCTTTTATTAATTCTCCTAAATGGTTTCTCCACTTTTTTATTTTACTGATTTCTGTTAAAATTTCTTTTCTATTTCCAATTTTATTGCTATATGACCGTGTTTTCTTAAATTCATTACTCATATAATCAGGAAAATAGTCCTGAATCAACCACGTTAGTTTATTTATATGTGGCACTAAAGTTTCCCATACATTTTCTACATCATTATCAAAAATCTTATATTCTTTTGAAAGCAATTCTTTGCATATTTCTACAAGATCCTTTTTTGCATTAATTGGTTTTGAAACCACAGACATATTTGGCGCTTCCAATTTACCCTGTTCTCTCAATTTACGTTCAATTTCACTTCCTCTAAACAGATCCATTTTATTAAACATATGCATAGGAACATTATCTTCATATAATTTTGTAGAAACTATAAAATCAATCGTATCTATAAAATCCTGTTTTTTGGTATTTGGACTAACCATAATCATTGCGGGTTCTAACAAGAATTTATACTCTTTTACTAATTCCACTGCTTTAACATTTCTTTCAACAGTTACACCTTTTTTCCAGAAATTTAACATTCTCTGCGAACCGCTTTCAAGTCCTAACAGCAAATCCCTAAGCCCTGCTCTTTTTAAAAGCCTTAAGAGATCAGGTTTTACAGAATCAACTCGAATTTCAGCATGGAAGTTTATTTTTATATTTTTTTCAATTATTTTTTCACAAAAAACTTCCAGCCTTTCTCTTGCTTTATCTCCATAACCTATAAAATTTACATCACAAAAATACAAATATTCCACACCAAACTCTTTGACCAAATATTCAACTTCGTCAAACAGTGATTCTCCACTTCTGCACCTCCATTTTTCAATCTCCAAACGGCTGGATAACGGAGCTGTACAATAAGTACAATTTGCTTTACATCCCCTACTTGAATAAACTGAAGCAGTACTTGTTGTGAATCCATGTTCTTTCAAATAATATAGAGTATCCCTCGATGCAAATGGCAAAATTGACAAATCAGAAATTGTTTCTTTTTTCTCATTATAAACAACCTTGCCTACATTGTCTATATATGCAATTCCACCTATATCATCCCACTGTTTATTGTTTTTCAATCTATTTACAAGAGTTAGTAATTGCAATTCACCCTCGCCTCTAATTATTGAATCTATTCCCAAACTTGTTTTCAAGAGGAATTCATACATAAATGAAGCACAGGGTCCTCCAACAGTAAT
>CAYFQQ010000100.1:0-3451 GCA_964345265.1 uncultured Coxiellaceae bacterium | reverse complement strand
TTACCAAACAAATATGATCTTTTTACATCCCCGTAGCCTGGATCCCGTCAATCCATGACGGGATGACAAAATTTAAATGCCAATGAAGTAGATTTAATTAACAAAATGAGAATTGCTGTTTATCAGCATAAGAACAGCTTTGTTAATAGCTTTAGCAAAAAATATAATCTGCATATGCTTGCATATTATGAGCTACATGAAAACATGTATTCTGCTATTACTCGTGAAAAACAACTTAAAAAATGGAATAGAGAATGGAAAATACAATTAATTGAGAAAATGAATCTTTCATGGCGCGATTTTATTACGACATTATTCAATAACTAATTTGAGATTCCCGCTTGCGCGGGAATGACAGAACATTTATTCAACAACGCCTCAAGAGAAGAAGAAAAAAATTGTACGTTAACTGATCTAAAGAATTGTTTAACGATCTTTGCTGGCTCACGAGGGCAAATTAATTTAGTTCTTAAGAATCCAACAAAGCTATCTGATTTTATAAAAAAAATGGTACGAAAAAATGGGTACATCGTATGCAGGTTACGTTAGGTATGACACCTTTTGTTTCTTCAACTGAAGAAGTTCCCCAAACAGCATACCTGACACACTTTCGGATGAAAATGGAAGTTTTTTAATCCGCTATCACCGTTAGAAAAATACATTGATGAAATGCATGGGCAAACAATTGAAGTCATGAAAACATTTGCACAAAAAGGGGATTATTATTTATTTGTCACAAAACAAAATATTTCATCACAAAAAAGCAATGAAACACTTTCAATCTAATTAAAATGCTATAATTATGATGTGAAACCATTCAAACTTATATCAAGTTTTCAACCAGCAGGTGAGCAGCCACAGGCTATTGCCAAATTAACTGAAGGATTAAAGGCAGGGGCTGATAAACAAGTTCTATTGGGAGTCACAGGTTGCGGGAAGACATTTACCATTGCTAATGTGATTGAAAATGTACAGCGCCCAACATTAATAATTGCTCATAATAAAACATTGGCTGCACAACTATATGGTGAAATGAAATCGTTTTTTCCCCATAATGCAGTTGAATATTTCGTATCATATTATGATTATTATCAACCAGAAGCATACATTCCTTCAAGTAATACATATATAGAAAAAGATGCGTCAATTAATGATCATATCGAGCAGATGCGGCTGTCAGCAACTAAAGCACTTTTAGAACGTAGTGATACGATTATTGTTGCTACAGTATCGGCAATTTACGGTTTAGGCGATCCAAAAGCGTATTTAAAGATAGTATTACATTTAGCTAAAGGACATACAATTAATCAGCGCAATGTTTTGCGGCATTTAGCTGAACTACAATATACCCGCAATGATATAGAATTACGCCGTGGTACTTATCGGGTTCATGGTGATGTTATTGATATATTTCCTGCTGATTCAGAACGTGATGCAGTTCGTGTTGAATTATATGATGATGAAATTGAGAATATTAGTTATTTTGATCCGTTGACTTCTAAAATATTACATAAAGTTCCGCGCGTAACTATTTATCCTAAAACACATTATGCTACTCCTAGACAAACTATTATGGATGCAATAGAACAGATAAAAATAGAACTTAAGGGCCGTTTGCAAGAACTGCGCGAATTAAATAAATTAGTTGAAGAACAGCGTTTGAGAGATCGAACCTTGTGTGATATCGAAATGATGATGGAGTTGGGATATTGCCCTGGAATCGAAAATTATTCACGATATTTATCTGGACGTGTTGAAGGTGAACCTCCACCTACATTAATGGATTATTTACCAGATAATGCTTTACTCATTATTGATGAATCACATGTTACTGTTCCGCAATTGGGCGCTATGTATCGAGGTGATCGATCACGTAAAGAAACCTTAGTAAGTTACGGATTTCGTTTACCTTCCGCTTTAGATAATAGGCCATTACGTTTTGATGAATTTGAACGACTATCATTACAGACTATCTATGTTTCTGCAACCCCTGGTCAGTATGAATTGCAACATTCGAATAACATTGTTGAGTTAATTGTCAGACCTACTGGACTGATAGATCCTGATGTTGAACTACGTCCTGTCGCGACGCAAATTGATGATTTAATGTCTGAAATTAATAAACGTGTACAATGTAATGAAAGGGTACTGGTAACAATTCTGACTAAGCGCATGTCAGAAGATCTTACTGATTATTTGGATGAGCATGGAATAAAAGTTCGTTATTTGCATTCTGATATCGGTACTGTTGAACGAGTCGAAATTATACACGATCTTCGCATGGGAATTTTTGATGTTTTAGTTGGCATTAATTTATTACGCGAAGGCCTTGATTTACCTGAAGTTTCATTGGTGGCTATTTTAGATGCTGATAAGGAAGGTTTTTTACGATCAGAACGATCTTTGATTCAAACAAGCGGTCGGGCAGCGCGACATATTAATGGTAAAGTAATAATGTATGTAGATACCATAACTGATTCTATGCAACGCGCTATTGATGAAATGCAACGTCGCCGAAACATCCAAATTGCTTTTAATAAGCAACATAATATTATTCCTAAAGGGATCATTAAAAAAGTAACAGATATAATGGAAGGTAATACATATGTGCCTATCAAGTACAAACACGCTAATAAAATCGCTGAATATGAAGCTAACTATGCAGATTATTTGTCAATGTCTCCTCAACAATTAAGTAAACAGATTGCAAGAATGGAAAAAGAAATGTATAAACATGCTAAAAATTTAGAATTTGAACAAGCAGCAGAAATTCGTGATCAAATTCAAAGCATAACTGAATTAATGTTCATATCAGATTAGTTAATATTATGAAAACCTTTAAAAAGAAACTTAAGGTAATTTCTGGCGGTCAAACCGGAGTTGACCGAGCTACTTTAGACGTTGCACTTGAATTAAATATTCCTTGTGGTGGATGGTGTCCAAAAGGTCGTAAGGCAGAAGACGGAACTATTGATCAAAAATATCCATTACAGGAAACTGATTCAGATGAGTATAGAGTCCGGACTGAGATGAATGTCAGAGACAGCGATGGCACACTGATTTTAACATGGGGACAACCCAGAAGCGGTACTTTATTAACATTAAAATTGATTAGGTTATATCAAAAATCTCATCTTGTTATTGATATGAAACAGAATCCAAATGTTGATAATGTAATTTTATGGATTAAGCGCAACAATATTAATGTCTTGAATGTCGCGGGTTCTCGCCAAAGTTATGGAAGTTTTGTTTATAACGAAGCGTATGATTTTATAAAATCGGTTTTAAATGTTATTTGTAAATAATATCAATTTCCATCATAAAGTTATCATTACGTCGTGGATTATCTGGTACGCAACAGGCATGCCTGTTCCCTACGCCTTAGATGTTGTTGTTTTGAGGAGAATCTTTGTTTTACAAACAGCAATTCTAATTTTGACCAATTTTAAGT
>CAYFQQ010000099.1:0-11221 GCA_964345265.1 uncultured Coxiellaceae bacterium | reverse complement strand
GGAAAAGCTGAAGAAATTCGCATTTTGGTGGAAGTTGAGCAAGTAGATTTAGTAATTTTTAATCATACTTTAACTTCTTCTCAAGAACGCAATTTAGAGTATCTTTTTCAGTGTCGAGTATTAGATCGCACTGGTTTAATTTTAGATATCTTTGCGCAGCGAGCACGAAGTTTTGAAGGGCGTTTACAAGTTGAACTCGCTCAGTTGCAATATTTATCAACTCGTTTGGTTCGCGGTTGGAGTCATTTGGAAAGGCAAAGAGGGGGTATTGGTTTACGTGGTCCTGGTGAGACCCAGTTGGAGGTAGATCGTAGGTTAATTAATGATCGAATCAAAGCTATAAAAAAACGTTTACAGAAAGTTCGCTCTGGACGTCAACAAGCAAGGCGAGCTAGACAACGTGCTGAAATTCCGATTATATCTTTAGTTGGCTATACTAATGTTGGTAAATCGACTTTATTTAATAAATTGACTGCAGCGGACGTACATATCGTTGATCAATTGTTTGCTACTTTAGATCCAATTTTGCGACGCATCGAATTGCCGGACATTGGCCCTGTAATTTTGGTGGACACAGTCGGATTTATTCGTCATCTACCGCATGATTTAATTGAAGCATTTCAGGCTACTTTAGAAGAAACCATGGCAGCGGATTTATTATTACATGTTGTCGATGCAAGTGATCCTATGCGTCGCGAAAAAATCGCAGCTGTTAATAATGTATTACAACAGATTAGCGCTCAGAAAATTCCGCAGCTGTTAATTTATAACAAAATTGATTTGATGAAGTATGGTATTTCAAGAATTAATTATGATGTTAATAATAATCCGAAGAGTGTCAGAATTTCAGCAATTACAAACAGAGGTTTGGATTTATTATTAGAGGCGTTAAAAAATTTATTATTCGAGGAAGTAAAACAGTATAAATTTAGTTTAAAACCGAGTGAAGGCAAATTACGAGCTAATTTATATAGATTGGGAACTGTAATATCGGAGAAAATACACAAAAATGGCAATTGCAAACTAATTGTTCGTTTAAAAAAACGAGATTTTGAAAGATCATTTACAAATTTTCGATAATTTTGTCCTATAATTAATATTTATGCCTTATCTTGTTGACATTAATATATAAATTATTCAAAATACTCTGCTCGGTTTTTGGAGGGGTTCCCGAGTGGCTAAAGGGATCAGACTGTAAATCTGACGGCTCTGCCTTCGTAGGTTCGAATCCTACCCCCTCCACCATATAGGAATGTGGAGAGTAGGTGATGGATGAAGAGAGTAAGTGTGGGTAGTGCAGGCGGGTGTAGTTCAATGGTAGAACTCCAGCCTTCCAAGCTGATAACGTGGGTTCGATTCCCATCACCCGCTCCAAGTAGAGCGCAGCTTTGCCCACATAGCTCAGTTGGTAGAGCACTTCCTTGGTAAGGAAGAGGTCACCGGTTCAAGTCCGGTTGTGGGCTCCAGCAGTATCAATTTATTTATAAGGGGGTAAAAAATGGCGGAAAAAAAGAAATTTGAAAGAACCAAACCACATATAAATGTGGGAACCATAGGTCACGTAGACCATGGGAAAACAACGTTAACAGCGGCATTGACTAAATTATTAGGAGAATACGTAACATTTGAGCAGATTGATAATGCGCCAGAAGAAAAAGAACGTGGTATAACAATAGCGACATCTCATGTTGAATATGAGACTGATAAGCGTCACTATGCTCATGTAGACTGCCCAGGACACGCAGATTATGTTAAAAATATGATAACAGGTGCAGCGCAGATGGATGGAGCGATATTAGTAGTGTCAGCAGCGGATGGGCCGATGCCGCAAACTCGTGAACATATATTGTTAGCACGCCAGGTAGGAGTGCCTGCAATAGTGGTATATCTGAATAAAGCTGATCAGGTAGATGATCCAGAGTTATTAGAATTAGTCGAAATGGAAATTAGAGATTTATTGAATAAATATGAGTTTCCAGGAGATGAAACGCCGATAATAGTGGGATCAGCGTTAAAGGCATTAGAGGACGATCAGAGTGAGATGGGAGTTCCATCGGTGAAAAAATTAGCTGACACCATGGATGGATATTTCAAAGAGCCGGAACGACCGATAGATAAACCATTTTTAATGCCAATAGAAGACGTGTTCTCAATTTCGGGACGCGGAACAGTAGTAACTGGTCGTGTTGAGAGAGGTATAGTAAAGGTAGGAGATGAAATAGAAATAATAGGAATAAAAGATACAACAAAAACTGTTTGCACTGGTGTGGAAATGTTTCGCAAATTGTTAGATGAAGGTCGAGCTGGTGACAATATAGGTGTCTTGTTGCGAGGGACCAAGAAGGATGAAGTTGAACGCGGTCAGGTATTAGCTAAACCAGGAACAATAACTCCGCATACTAAATTTGATGCGGAAGTATATGTGTTGTCGAAAGAAGAAGGGGGCAGACATACACCGTTTTTTAAAGGATATCGACCTCAATTCTACTTCCGTACTACTGACGTAACAGGTGCAATAGAGTTGCCATCCGATGTAGAAATGGTAATGCCTGGTGATAATATTAAGATGGCAGTGACGTTAATAGTGCCAATCGCAATGGAGGAAGGCGTAAGGTTTGCTATTCGAGAAGGCGGACGTACGGTCGGCGCAGGTGTGGTTATTAAAATTATCGAATAATTTTAAAGGTCAGTAGCTCAATTGGTAGAGCAGCGGTCTCCAAAACCGAAGATTGGGGGTTCGAGTCCCTCCTGACCTGCCAATTGGATTGTGGGCAGACACAGGGGTCTGCCCGTACGAAATTGTAGGGGCAGATCCCCGTATCTGCCCTAAATTGGGTTGAATAAAAATGAATACGAAAGTTCAAGATTCTAAATCAAAAATAGATGTTTTGCTTTGGATATTAATTATTGTTTTAGTTTGTGTTGCTCTTGCTATTGATTACTATTTTAGCGAAATAACTTGGTCACTACGTCTAGCTGGCTGGATAATATTGGCATGCCTACTTGTTTTTCTTATTCTAAGAACAAGTAAAGGTAAGCAGATGTGGAAATTTGCCAAACAAGCTCGTATTGAAATGCGTAAAGTAGTTTGGCCGACTAGACAAGATACGGTTCGTGCTACAGCAATAATTGCTTTATTAGTTTTGGTGACAGCTCTAATTTTATGGGGTATGGATTCGGTTCTATTATGGTTTATTGGTTTGTTAACCGGCTAAAAAGGACGAGTTATGGCCGTATCTAAAAAACAATGGTATATCGTACATGCGTATTCAGGAAAAGAAACACAGGTAATGCGGGCGATCAAAGAGCACATCAAGTTAAAAGGTATGGAGGATAAATTTGGCGAAATAGTAGTTCCTACTGAAGAAGTTGTAGAGATGAAAAGTGGCAAAAAGCGTAAAAGTGAACGCAAATTTTTTCCAGGGTATGTATTAGTAGAAATGGAAATGAATAATGATACATGGCACTTAATTAGACATGTGCCTGGTGTTTTGGGTTTTATAGGAGGAACCAGTGATAAACCTATCCCACTTACTGAAGGAGAGGTGGATAATATATTACAGCGGGTTCGTGAAGGTGTAGAAAAGCCTAAACCCAAAGTTTTATTTGAACCTGGTGAAGTAGTACGGATTATTGATGGGCCGTTTGTTGATTTTGACGGCGTAGTCGAAGATGTAAATTATGAGAAGAGTAGATTAAAAGTTTCAGTTTCGATTTTTGGGCGTTCGACACCTGTGGAATTGGAGTTTGAACAGGTGCAGAAAAGTTAGGAGGGGAAATAAGTATGGCAAAGAAGATCTCTGCCTATATCAAATTGCAAATTAAGGCTAACGAGGCAAATCCCAGCCCTCCTATAGGTCCTGCTTTAGGGCAGCATGGTGTCAATATTATGGAGTTTTGTAAAGCATTCAATGCTCAAACTCAGAATATGGAAAAAGATTTGGTAATACCAGTAATTATTACAGTTTATGCAGATCGCAGTTTTACTTTTATTATAAAAACCCCACCAGCATCTGTACTACTGAGAAAGGCCGCTGGTTTAGAGAAGGGCAGTGATACTCCTAATACTAAAAAGATTGGAAAAGTTACTTATGCTCAACTTGAAGAGATTGCTAAACTCAAGATGCCAGATTTGAATGCAGCAAATCTTGATGCGGCTATTCGAATTATTGCAGGCAGTGCTCGAAGTATGGGTATTGAAGTTGAGGGAACGAAAAATGTCTAAACTTTCCAAGCGCAACAAAGCAATTATGGAAAATATTGAACCTGGAAAGATATATCCCATAGAAGAGGCGATTGCATTGTTGAAAAAGTGTGCTACAGTTAAATTTACTGAAACTGTTGATGTCAGCATTAATTTAGGAATTGACCCACGCAAATCCGAACAAGCGGTACGAGGTAATGTTGTATTGCCACATGGCGCCGGTAAGAAAGTAAAGGTCGCTGTATTTGCGCAAGGCGAACAAGCTAAATCTGCAAAAGCTGCAGGAGCTGATAAAGTTGGTTTTGATGATTTGGCTGAGAGTATCAAAGCTGGTGACTTAAATTTTGACGTGGTAATAGCAACACCTGATGCCATGGGGATTGTAGGCCAATTGGGACAAATTTTAGGTCCCAAAGGTTTAATGCCCAATCCGAAAATGGGTACTGTTACTACTGATGTTGTAACTGCTGTAAAAAATGCAAAGGCTGGCCAAGTGCGCTATCGCACTGATAAAAGCGGCATTATTCACTGTACTATAGGCAAAATTGTTTTTACTGCAGAGAGTTTAAAGGGAAATTTGGACACATTGATCGCGGATATAAAAAAGGCTAAACCACCTAGCGCGAAAGGTATTTATCTAAAAAAGGTGACTTTATCTACTACTATGGGACCAGGACTAATGGTGGATTTGGCAACTATTAATTTATGATCGGAGGCAAAAAGTGGCGTTGAGGTTAAAAGATAAGCAGAATATTGTCACAGATGTGGCGAAACTGGCAAAAAACGCGGTGTCTGTGATCATCGCTGACTATCGTGGATTAACAGTAGCTGAAATGACAAATTTGCGTGCTAAAGCACGAAAATTAGATGTTTATTTACGTGTCGTGCGCAATACATTAGCACATCGTGCATTTGAAAATACGGATTTTGCTTGTTTACAAGATGTTCTAGATGGACCGATATGTTTAGCATTTTCAATGGGCGAACCGAGCAGTGCTGCTCGACTGCTGCATGAATTTGCAAAAGAACACGAAAACCTGGAAGTTAAAGCTTTGTCGATCGCAGGTCAGTTATTAGGGCCGGAACAACTTGAAGCGATAGCAAAGTTGCCTAATTATGGGCAAGCTATTGCCATGTTGATGGGAGTTCTGCAGACAGCGATTGGCAAGTTTGTTAGTACGCTAACCGAACCGTATGCGAAGTTGGCTCGAACAATTGCCGCGGTAGGGCAGACACGGGGATCTGCAGGGCGGACACAGGGGTCTGCAGGGCGGACACGGGGGTCTGCAGGGCAGACACAGGGATCTGCCCGTACGAAATTGTAGGGGCAGATCCCTGTGTCTGCCCGTTAATTGGAGAAAAATTTATGGCTGTTAGTAAAGAAGAAATTTTAGAAACTATTTCTAATATGAGCGTGATCGATGTTGTAGATCTTGTGAAAAAAATGGAAGAGAAATTCGGAGTTTCTGCTACCCCAGTAGCAGCAGCTGCGCCAGGGGCTGCACCTGAAACAGCAGCGCCCCAAGCTGAAGAGAAGAGTGAATTTAATGTAGTTATGACCAGTTTTGGTGATAAGAAGATCGAAGTAATTAAGGTGATTCGTACTATTACCGGATTGGCTTTAAAAGAGGCCAAAGAATTGGTTGAGGGTGTTCCTTCAACTGTGAAGGAAGCTGTTGCTAAAGAGGAAGCAGAAAGTATAAAAAAGCAATTAGAAGAAGCTGGTGCCAGCGTCGATATCAAATAATTATTGTGCAGAAAAGAAATACATTTTCGTTACTTAATCATGACAATTAAACGTGAGGGTTATTGATGCCTGCAAAAAAAACCGTTACCAAGCATAAAACAAGTCATGAATTTTCTTATACCGAAAAAAAGAGAATTCGAAAAAACTTCAGTAGACTTCCTGTAACTATAGAGGCTCCTAATCTGTTAGCAGTGCAATTGGATTCTTATCATAAATTCTTGCAAGCCAATGTATTGCCAGAAGAAAGGATAGATGCTGGATTACATGCTGTTTTTAAATCGATATTTCCCATTGCTAGTTTTTCCAATCATGCTCAGTTGGATTATGTTAGTTATAGTTTAGGAGAACATGCTTTTGCTGTTAGTGAATGTAGACTGCGTGGCTTGACTTATGGTGCCACGTTACGTGTCAAGTTTCGTTTAATCATAACTGAAAAAGGCACTTCAGCAGAAAGTGCAGCCGTGAAAGACATTAAAGAACAAGAAGTGTATATTTGTGAATTACCATTTATGACTAATACTGGTAGTTTTGTTGTTAATGGTACTGAACGGGTTGTGGTTTCGCAATTACATCGTTCGCCAGGTGTATTTTTTGATCATGATAAAGGTAAAACTCACAATTCTGGTAAATTATTATATTCAGCAAGAGTTATTCCTTATCGTGGTTCATGGTTAGATTTTGAATTTGATCCAAAAGATTGTTTATTTGCGCGTATCGATCGGAGACGCAAACTTCCGGTTACAATTTTATTACGTGCTATGGATTATACTAGTAAAGAAATTTTGGATTTGTTTTTTGAAACCGATACTTTTCATTTGGGAAAAGATACAATTGTTTTGGATCTAAATCCGGAACGTTTAAGAGGTGAACTTGCTGTTGTTGATATTAAAGATAAATCAGGTAAAGTGCTCGTCGAACAAGGTCACCGTATTTCACATCTTCATGTTCGTAGAATAGCAAAAGCTGGTATAAAGAAGCTTAAAGTACCAAAAGAATACCTTTTTAATAAAGTCATTGCAAAGCCTATTGTAGATAAAGAAACTGAAAAAATAATAGTTGCAGCTAATACGCAGATCAATGAGGAAATATTAGAAAAATTGATAAAAGCCGGAATAAAAGATTTTGCCACATTATATGTAAATGAACTTGATAGAGGTCTTTATATTTCAGATACATTACGTATTGATCCAACTTCTAATCGGTTAGAAGCATTGGTGGAAATTTATCGTATGATGCGTCCCGGAGAACCTCCAACTAAAGAAGCAGCGGAAAACTTATTTCATAACTTATTTTTCTCTTCCGATCGTTATGATTTGTCCGGGGTTGGTCGAATGAAATTTAATCGCCGCCTTGGTTATACAGATCTCACTGGTCCTGGCGTTTTAACTAAAGAAGATATTATCAGGGTTATACAGGCATTAATAGATATTCGTGATGGAAAAGGTGAAGTGGATGATATCGATCATTTAGGAAATCGACGAGTGCGTACCGTCGGAGAAATGATAGAAAATCAATTTAGAATTGGTTTAGTGCGAGTTGAGCGCTCGATTAAGGATCGTTTGAGTTTGGCTGAGTCTGAACAGGGTTTGATGCCGCAGGACTTAATCAATACAAAACCGATAGCTGCAGCTATTAAAGAATTTTTTGGTTCCAGTCCATTGTCTCAGTTTATGGATCAGAATAATCCATTATCTGAGATTACTCACAAACGTCGTGTTTCTGCATTGGGGCCAGGAGGATTGACACGCGAACGGGCTGGTTTTGAAGTTCGTGATGTACACCCAACTCATTATGGACGTTTATGTCCTATTGAGACTCCAGAAGGACCAAATATCGGTTTGATTAATTCATTAGCTGTTTATTCTAGGGTTAACGAATATGGTTTTTTAGAAAGTCCGTATCGAAAAGTATTTAAAGGTAAGGTAACTAATGAAATTGAGTATTTATCTGCTATTGAAGAAGGGGATTTTTATATAGCTCAAGCAAATACGACTATGAGTAGGACAGGGACTTTATTGGATGAGTTAATCCCTTGTCGTTATAAGGGTGAAACAATTTTAACAACACCTAATAATGTGAATTACATGGATGTATCTCCTCAGCAAATCGTTTCGGTAGCAGCATCACTTATACCATTTCTGGAACATGATGATACAAGTCGTGCCTTAATGGGATCTAATATGCAACGTCAAGCTGTGCCTTTAATAAAGGCTGAAAAGCCGTTAGTTGGTACTGGTCTTGAGTGGAAGGTTGCTATGGATTCTGGGGTAACCGTGGTAGCACATCGTGGGGGTGTAGTTGATTCAGTCGATGCTACACGGGTAGTTGTACGAGTCAATGAAAAAGAAATAAAGGGAGCAAATGATACTGGAGTTGATATATATAGTCTCGTTAAATATACACGTACCAATCAGAATACTTGTATTAATCAAAGACCCGTAGTTGCGGTTGGTGATAAGATTAAGAAAGGAGATATATTAGCAGATGGTTCAGCTACTGATCTGGGTGATCTTGCTTTAGGGCGAAACTTAATAGTTGCTTTTATGCCTTGGAATGGCTACAACTTTGAAGACTCAATTCTTATTTCAGAACGTTTGGTAGAGGATGATAGTTTTACTTCAATTCATATTCAGGAATTAACTTGTACTGCACGGGATACAAAACTTGGTTCTGAAGAAATTACTGCAGATATTCCTAATGTTGGTGAAGCAGCGCTGAGAAAACTTGATGAATCTGGAATTGTATATATTGGTGCAGAAGTTTCTGCTGCTGATATTTTAGTTGGTAAAGTAACTCCTAAAGGTGAAACCCAATTAAGTTCCGAAAAAAAATTATTACTAGCCATATTTGGTGAAAAAGCTTCAGATGTAAAAGATAGTTCTTTGCGAGTACCTTCAGGTACTGACGGAGCTGTAATCGATGTGCAAATTTTTACTCGTGAAGAAGTTGAAAAGGATAAACGTACTCTAGAGATTGAAAAAGCTCAACTTAATAAAGTGAAAAAGAATTTGGCAGATGAATTGCGTATTCAGGAAGATTCTATATATCAACGGGTTGAAAAACTATTGCTTAAATCTACAGCTCTAAGTGGACCGAAGAAATTAAAGAAAGGGATAATTTCTGAAACCTATCTTGCTAAGTTACCTAAACAGAAATGGTTTTCGATTAAATTAGAAAAAAGTAAAACTCAGCATGCCTTAAACGAAGCTGCAGCACGGATAAAATTGTTGCATAAAGAATATGATAAAAAATTAGTTTTTGAACGTAAGAAAATTGCTCAGGGTGACGATTTAGCACCTGGTATTATTAAGGTTGTTAAGGTTTACCTAGCTGTTAAAAGGCGTATTCAACCTGGTGATAAAATGGCAGGTCGCCATGGTAATAAAGGTGTGGTTTCAATGATCGCACCAATTGAGGATATGCCTTACTTGGAAGATGGTACTCCTGTAGATATTGTATTAAACCCGTTGGGCGTTCCTTCACGTATGAACGTGGGGCAAGTGTTAGAGACTCATTTGGGGTGGGCCACAAAAGGCGTAGGGCTTAAAATTGGTCAGATGTTAGATGAAAAATATAATGTTACTAAAATGCGTCAATTTCTGAATAAAATTTATAATATTGGTAAAGGTCGCAAAGTTGATTTAAGTTCGTTGACTAATTCTGAGATAGTAACTTTAGCTAATAATCTACGAGATGGTTTGCCAATTGCTACCCCAGTGTTTGATGGAGTTACTGAAGGAGAAGTAAAGGAAATGTTGCGATTTGTTGATCTTCCTGAGTCAGGTAAAGCTCTTTTATATGACGGTCGAACTGGAGAATGTTTTGATCAACCTGTGACGGTAGGCTATATGTATATGCTTAAACTTAATCACTTGGTTGATGACAAGATGCATGCTCGTTCTACTGGGTCATATAGTTTGGTTACTCAACAGCCTTTAGGTGGTAAAGCTCAGTTTGGTGGTCAGCGTTTTGGTGAGATGGAAGTATGGGCACTTGAGGCTTATGGTTCATCTTATACTTTACAGGAGATGCTCACAGTGAAGTCCGATGATGTTAGCGGTAGAACTAGAATATATAAAAATATCGTAGATGGTAATTATAAGATTGACGCTGGCATGCCGGAGTCATTTAACGTTTTAATGAAAGAGATTCGTTCATTGGGAATTAATTTTGAACTCGAGAGCAAATGATGTTTTTTAGTAGTTTCTCAATTATTTCTTCGTCATACCCGCGAAAGCGGGTATCCAGTATGGGAGCTATCTGTAGTATTCTAGATTCCCGCCTTCGCGGGAATGACGTGATTCTACATAGATTTTTTGAGAAGTTGTATTATTTAGAGATAGCATGATGATTTTTTAGGAGAAAATATTTTGAATCAAAAAGTTTTGGATAGTTTTAGAAGGTTTTTACAGAAAACTCCGAGCGAAGAATTTGATGCTATTCGTGCTGGATTAGCCTCACCCGATGATATTCGATCTTGGTCCTATGGCGAAGTCAAAAAGCCAGAAACTATCAATTACCGAACTTTTAAACCAGAACGTGATGGTTTATTTTGTGCAAAAATTTTTGGACCTGTCAAAGATTATGAATGTTTATGTGGTAAATATAAGCGCTTAAAACATCGTGGTCGAATTTGCGAAAAATGTGGTGTTGAGGTTACGCTCTCAAAAGTTCGCCGTGAACGTATGGGACATATCGAGTTAGCTTGTCCAGTAGCTCATATTTGGTACTTAAAGTCATTGCCGTCACGTATCGGTTTATTACTTGATATGACTTTGCGTGATATTGAAAGAGTTCTCTATTTTGAAGCTTTTATGGTAGTTGATCCTGGAATGACTCCGTTGAAACAAGGACAATTACTGTCTGACGAAAGTTATCTAGATGCAGTTGAAGAATATGGTAATGACTTTGAAGCCATGATGGGTGCTGAAGCTATTCAACGAATGTTGCAACAAGTCGACTTGCAAGAAGAAATTAGTAAATTACGTGCTGAGCTTGCAGAGACTAGTTCGGACACGAAATATAAGAAACTCACTAAACGTCTTAAGTTATTGGAAACTTTCTTAGAATCTGGTAACAAGCCTGAATGGATGATTTTAACTGTATTGCCGGTATTGCCTCCAGATTTACGTCCTTTAGTTCCATTGGATGGTGGTCGTTTTGCAGCCTCTGATTTAAATGATCTCTATCGCAGAGTTATTAATCGCAATAACCGTTTACAGCGTCTCTTAGATTTGTATGCACCGGATATTATTGTGCGCAATGAAAAG
>CAYFQQ010000098.1:0-8566 GCA_964345265.1 uncultured Coxiellaceae bacterium | reverse complement strand
TTTTGCAATTAATAAAATGAATCAACTTGGAATGCCTGCATATTAATTGCCATTGATATGAGATTCCCGCTTTCGCGGGAATGACGATCGTTATTAAGCTATTTATTCAACAACGCCCTTCGTCAGAACAATGGGAAAGATTGGCAATGGTATTATGGCGTACTTTACCATTAACACGATAGGAATTTCTAAGCAGAACACGTCTGTATGTTTTATCGCCTCGTTTATATGTACAGACATCTATATGCATAGTGGATACTATGCATGACAACAATACTTGAACTTGTCAAGCTTTTTATACAACAAATAATAAGAAAGTAGTGACCACAAAAAATTCATCAAAAATGAAATATCTCTTTGAAAATTCTAAATAATTAGGAAATTATCCGTGGAAGATCCGTTTTAATCTCGTCAATTACTGCTTCGGACCAGTTCCTCTGCCGTAATTCCCTAGGCCTCCTTGATCTTTCATTCAAAGCACCAGGATTTCCGTTTCCGTCCTTGAGCTGCTTCTTCCAATAAAATAACGTACGTCGTTTAATTTCAAATGCATCCATAGTTGCTTTTAATCCATATTTCTGCCAAAATTTAATGGCTTTATATATCGCTAAAAGTAAAAGAGATTTTTTAATAAAATTGACAACCGCGTTAGATGAAGCAAATGATGATGTTAAAATAAAAAGAAAAGAAGTGGCTGAATTCAATGATTGGTTACAGAAGGCAAAAATTTTAGAATGCAATTTTGAACTTAGCTAAATGATACATGAAATTTGTATAGAAATTTATGTTAAATATTTCAATATCTATTGTAGTCTATAATTCCAACATAGAAGTATTGGAAAAAGTTTTTCAGCATTTAAGTGTTGCTTTTAAGATCGCATGGGAAAAATTGCCTACCACATTTTTAATATATGTGGTGGATAATAGTGGTAGTGATAAATATGCTAAATTACCACATCAGCTTCTAAATAAGACTTTTTCAAATTACCATTATGTGAATTCGAATAATTAATCCTGGCAAAAACTTAGGTTATGGGCCGCTAACAATTTGGTTATTAAAAAATCATCTGCTAAATATCATCTAATTTTGAATCCTGATATATTTGTGCAGGAAGATACGCTTTTACAGGCTTTAAAATATATGGGAAGATATGAAAAGATTGGGTTATTAGTTCCGGCGGTGTTTGGGAAAATGGGGGACGCCATTATTTGTGTAAAAGAAATCCCACACTATTTATGGATTTCTGCGCTCCTTTGCTCCAGAATTCATGAAAAAAATCTTCACTCGAAGGATGCAAGAATTTGAAAGGCGTGAATTCAATTATGATCATCGGACGACGTTTATTAAAAATTTCGCATTCAGCTTATGTGCCTATGGTAAAAATTATCCATAAATGGGCACGAGGTTCTCACAATGATTTGAAATCAAAATGGATTACTATAAAATCTGCATTTATCTATTGGTGGAAATGGGGTGGAATATTTTAAATTGTTAATATGGGAACTAAAAATGGAACAAGAACTGCTTGTAAGATTATCTAACGAATTTAGGCGAAAAACACATTACGCCTGAGAAGACGGTATTTCTTTGATACGTTTATGTAATCTGCTTTTATGTCGGGCTGCTTTATTTTTATGAATAATATTTTTTGTGACCATTTTATCAATGATAGGTATAGCTGCATTATAAGCTTCCTGAGCAGCATGTTTTTCGCCTGATTCTATTGCGCTGATTACCTTCTTAATATAAGTACGAAACATGGAGCGGGCACTTGTATTGCGCTGACGGCGTTTTATGTTCTGTCTAACACGTTTTCGAGCTTGTGGTGTATTTGCCATGTTTATTCTCCGCTTTTTTTAGCAATATAAGTAATTTCTACTACAGTTGTCAATCTTTGTGGTATTAATTTTGGTATTTTAATTTAATCCAGTTATAATTAGATACCGGTTGTGAAGTGAATTCATATGGATGGTTTTATGAAGAAAATATCTCTTATTGTTCCTTTTTATAATGAAGGAAATACTGTTTTTAATTTTTTTGAAAAAGTAAAACCAATTGTGAGTGATATAAAAAAATATAACTTCGAATTTATCTGTATTGATGATGGAAGCACCGATAATACCTTGCATAATCTTCTTTCTATAAAAGATAAGAGGATAAAGATAATCCAGTTCTCAAGGAATTTTAAAAAAGAAGCTGCATTGACGGCAGGCATTGATTATGTCAGCGGTCACGCGGTAATCCCGATAGATGCCGATTTACAGGATCCACCTGAACTTATAGTTAATATGTTAAAGAAATGGGAAGAAGGGTATGAGGTAGTAGTTGCACAACGAAAGGATCGTAGTTCTGATACTTTTTTTAAACGAATAACTGCACATCTTTTTTATAAAATTCATAATTTACTAACTGAAATCCCAATGCCATCTAATGTAGGGGATTTTAGATTAATGGATAGAATTGTTGTGGAAGCATTGAAACAACTTCCGGAACGACAAAGGTTTATGAAAGGGTTATTTGCGTGGGTCGGTTTTAAAACAGCAGTGATCGAATATAAGCGTACACCACGAGTTGCAGGTGAGACTAAGTGGAATAAGTTTAAATTGTGGAATTTTGCAATAGAAGGTATAACAAACTTTAGTACTATACCGCTCAGGATATGGAGTTATTTTGGTTTTTGTTGTGCTTTAATCTCTTTATTCTACGGAAGTTGGATCGTTATTAGAGTATTGTTCCGCGGTATCGATGTTCCTGGTTATGCGTCTTTATTTACAACGATATTATTTTTTGGAGGTGTTCAATTATTTAGTATTGGGATAATTGGAGAATATTTAGGTAGAATTTATAATGAGAGTAAACAAAGGCCTTTATATCTAGTTAGAAAATTGTATAATTTTGAAAGTTTATCAGAAGAATAATGGAAATAATGGAAGAATTGCTGAAACCTTACTTGATAATTGCTTTGGATGTTTACTAAAGGGTTAAATAGTCAGTGAGTATGCAAATGGGACCAAAGTGGAAATGTCAAAGATTCAGGGTTTAATAATTTCGGTTAAGGCTAATAGAATTAATATTTTTCTATTAAGTTTGTTCTTATTATATGGAATTACTAGGATATATAATCTTGGGATACTTCCTCTTTTCATTGACGAAAGTATATATATTCGTTGGGCTGCTTTAGCATTACATGGACAATACACGTTGTATCCATTAGTTGATGGAAAACTCTTACAAATTTGGTTGTCGTCTTTAGTAGTATGGATAACTAATCCTCTTTGGGCTTGTCGATTTATATTGGTTTTAAGTGGAGCATTTACCATGTGGGCTACCTACCAAATCGGTAAGTTACTTCAAAATCAATATGTAGGATTATTTGCTGCTTATCTTTATATCATCGCCCCATTTACTCTTTTCTATGATCGCATAGCTCTTCCGGATGGTATGCTTACAACTTTTATAGCTCTATCCTTGTTATGGAGTATTAACCTTATTCGGGAAGGAAGATGGAAATATGTTATATTATTAGGGGTTTCCATGGCTTTTGCAATAATAACAAAAGTCCCCGGTCTCTTAGTACTTTTTACACCTTTATTAACCGGCTTCCTTTTGCATGCGAGTAAGAATTTTTGGAAGCTTGTGAAATGGGCTTATTCTATTACGGTGATAATTGCGTTATATCCAGTTGTAGTTTTCTTTACCACTACAACACAAATAAAAGAAAAGTCTGTTCTTGGTATTTCCTTAATTGATTTGCTGAGACATTTTATTGCTAATTTACAAACAGCTTTTGAATGGCTTAGGGTGTATTGGACTCTGCCGATTATGATACTTGGAATACTTGGGATTGTTATTTCATTGGTCAAAAAACAACGTGAGGGTATTTTGTTATTTTTAATCGCATTAATTCCTGTAGTTATTTTCGCTCTTATATCAAATGTATGGTATCCAAGATATATCCTTTTTGCGTCAGTCCCGTTTTTTGTGTTAGCGAGTTTAGGTATATTCGAATTATTTAAATCTAAGATTTTAACTGTTTTGCTAATCATTAGTGTTGTCGTGTCAGGTTGTTTTGCATGGCTTATTGATTATTATCTTTGGATTAATCCAACTAAGGCGCCACTGCCGCCAATAGAACGCTTTCAATATGTGGAATGGTGTCCGTCTGGTTATGGTGTGAAACAAATAGTTGAGTATTTCCATCAAAAAATGTCTAAGTACCGAGGAAAAATTATTATTGTATGTCCGTTTTACACTTATTCAGTATTTGCTGGGTATTTAATAAATTATTCGCAAATTATGATAGTACGGAGGGTAAATTTAAATAGTTCGCAAACATTTTTTGAATTAGAAAATTGGGCAAAGAAATATCCGACTTTTTTGGTAGTTGAAAATCTTCCTGTAAGCGGAGAAAAAAAGAATCAACCGGATATGAAGAAATTACTATCTATAGCTGATTTAATAAATTCTTATTCGAAACCTGGTGGCAAACTTCATATTGAACTTTACAAAGTGCATAAAGTTATTAAAAATAAAGAAGAAATGAAACTTGTAAAAATTGATTCTAGATAATTACTATCGGATAGTGATAGTATTTAGAGTTGTAAATTAAGGAATAATTATGCAAATAGCGGCTATTATCCCGTGTTATAACGAGGAGCTGACAATAGGTAAAGTGATAAATGATTTTAAAAGATTTTTACCTGAAGCAACTATATATGTCTTCGATAATAATTCAACTGATAAAACAGTTGAAATCGCGGAAGCAACAGGCTCCATTTTAATTCGTGAAAAGAGACCAGGTAAAGGCTTTGTTATCCAATCGATGTTTAATAAGATAGATGCAGATGTTTATATAATGGTTGATGGTGACGATACCTATGATTTAAGTAAAGTAAAAGATATGGTCTCAATAATAATGGACGATGAAGCAGATATGGTTGTTGGCAATAGGCTGAATAATTTCACAGATAAATCTTTCAAAATATTTCATACTTTTGGTAATAGATTGGTTCGGACGTTGATTAATTTTCTATTTAAAACGAGATTAAATGATATTATGTCTGGTTTTAGAGTGATGAATGGATTTTTTGTCAAAAATATAAATATTATGTCATCTGGCTTCGAGGTTGAAACTGAAATGACTATTAAAGCTTTGAAGTATAATTATCTAATAAAAGAGGTAGATATAAATTATAAAGAGAGACCCGAAGGAAGTTACTCCAAATTAGATACATTTAGAGATGGTTATAGAGTTTTGAAACCAATTTTTTTAATTTTTAAAGATTATAAGCCTTTATTATTCTTTTCGTCATGTGCCTTTTTATCATTTTGCATTTCCTTATTTTCATCATTTATCGTTATAACAGAGTTTATTAGAACAAGATATATCACCCATGTTCCACTTGCAATATTGGCTTCGGGTACAATGATATTGACTATCATCTTATTTGTTACAGGTATCATTCTTGATTCGGTAAGTAGGAGGGTTGATGAGCTATATCACTTCATGAGAAAGAAGGATTTTTTGAGTAATTAATTTATTTCTAAATGTAAAAAATTAGAAATGGAATGATAAAGTGATTAAAAATAAAAAACATTTTATCAAAAAATATAATATTGGAAATTATATTTTTTTATTATGGATGATGTTTTTTGTAAGTGCATACGTTGGTTTGTCTATTAATGCTCTTCTTTATCCAATTAATCAGTCGTATCATGAATATTTGTTTGGGACTCAACCCGATGTTTATCCATTTTTTTTCATGTTAATTATAGCATCAATGCTATTTATTTCTCTTTTAACAATAACTTTAAAAGAGAAAAATTACCGAATTCCAATTTTTTTAATTTTCTTGTTACTTGCCTCATTTTTTATTATCTCTGTTTTAAGCAAAACAGTTATTTCCTTGCTTGCTTTTATCTGGATATTTATTTTAGGATGGGTTTTAGGTAAAAAAATTGTTGGTCTGATTCTGAAACAACATAATCTATCTTGGCTGGAAGTGGGAATGTTATCTATAGCCTTGGGATATGGTGTTTATTCCTTTTTTATTTTAGCACTTTCAATAACAGGATTACTCTATCCCGTAGTTGTCTATTCGGTATTAATTTTGTTCTCCTTAATGTTTTTACAAGATATTTTGAGGTTATTTAAGGAAATATTTTACCAGATTAAAAATTTTTCATTTTTTATAAAAAGCACACCGAATTCAATTTTAGTTACTGTATTAATATCTCTTATGTTAATAGTAATGTTGGTGAACTTTATATATGCTGTTGCGCCTGAAATTGAATACGATGGTCTAAGTTATCATTTAACTCTTCCCAAAATTTATATTGCGTACCATCATATTATTAATTTACCTGATATTCATTATGCAAGAAACATTGAGATGCTTTATGCCTTGGGTATGATAATCGGAGGACAAATTGCGGCAAAATTAATTTCTTATAGTTTTGGAATTTTAATTGTTTTATCTATAATTTGTTTTACCAAAAGATTCTTTTCCTTTGAAACAGCAATAATAGCTGCATCATTATTTTATATTTTACCCTATGTTTCTTGGTTGACAACTACAACGGACACTGAATTAGCAGTAGGTTTTTATATCATTTCTGTAATATTCGTTCTTTTCTTATGGAGAGAAAATAATGAAAAAATATTGTTGTTTTTGTGTGGTTTATTATCAGGACTTACTCTTTCTGTAAAATTAGAGTCGATTTTATTTTTAATCCCTATTATTTTATCTATTCTAATTTTTAGTTATTGCAGTTCCGATAAAAAATTTTCCAGAATTATTTTAGATTTAGTTATATTTGGTTTTCCTTTTCTTATAATCTCAATACCATGGTTTTTGATTATTTATCATCAAACTGGGAACCCAGTATTTCCATTTTTTAATGCAATATTTAAAAGCCCGCTAAATGCGATATTTAAAAGCTCGCTAATAGCCTCAGTCAATACCTACGCGGACTGGATTCGATTTGGAATGGGACACGGATTAAAAGCCATTTTGTTTTTTCCGTGGTACGTTAGTTATAAAAGTATAAAATATGGAGGTATACCAAATGGTACTATAGGCATTGTTATACTTCTGTCATTACCGGTGATTTTTTTTATAAAAAAATCAAGAGGAATATTTATATTACTTTTCATTAGTATAGTTAGTATCGTTATTTGGTTTAATATCGGGTATCTCCGCTACATAATCCCTATATTTGCTGTTCTTTCAATTTTGGCGGGATATGTATTGTCATATTTTATAAGCAATTATTCTACATTTTATAAATATATATGCTGTATAATGTTAGTAATATATCTGCTTGCTTGTATTCCTATCCATCTAAGTTCTTTTTATAATATTCCAGGAAGAATTCCGTATAAAGTAGCTTTTGGGCTTGAGTCAAAAAACGATTATTTAGCTAAGGTAATTAATATTTATCCGGCGATCCAGTATCTTAATCAACATTATGACTCAAATAAAATAAAGTTGTTTTTATTAGGTTGGGAGCATCGATATTACCTAGATGCGTCTCTAAATGTGCGTGTGAAATTTGCGCACTCTGAGTTAAGGAAACTTTTCCCATCTAATAATGAATTATTCTCTTATCTACATAAAAAGGGGTTTACTCATATCCTAATTGACATTGCTACTGCTCAAAAAAATAACCTTAAGTTAATTGAAGATGAAATTATTAAAAAACATTATGCAAAGCTAGAGTACGAATCAAAGCATGCAAGATTATATAAACTTGAATATAATAGATAATGGTGATGATTAATAGGATAAAAAAATTTTTGATTACAGGATTAAGTGCAGCAGTTGTAAATCTTCTGTTAATGGTTTTATTTGTAGAAGTATTTCATTTCAAAACCTATATTTTAAAAAATGTAGCGAATGTATTAGCTATATTTTTGAGCATAATTTACAATTTTATAGTTAGCCGACTTTGGACATGGAGTGAAGTTCCCAAGAAACACGGTAAAGTCCTATTAATGCAATTTATGTCATTTAATCTAGCAAACATGTTTACCATGGGATTAAGAGTTGTAGTTTTCGCATGGCTTGAAAAAGCCGGAGTTAATTATTTACTTAATGTAACAATTGGTATTGTATTAGCAGCAGCTTTAAGTTTTATTCTTTATGACAAAATAGTTTTTAATGAAAAAGTGGATGCTGAGCAAAAGTGAAAAAGAATTTTGTAGAAAAATATAATATTGGGAATTATATATTTTTATTATATGTGATATTTTTGGTAATTGGATACATCGTAACTTCTATTAATTCTTTTCTCCATCCGGTTAATCAATTATATTATAATTATTTATTCGGACCGCTGCATTATGATTATCTATTTTCGATGATAATTATAGGAACGCTGATATTTATTTCTCTTCTATCGTTAGCTTTAAATGAAAGAAGTTACCAAGTTCCCATTTTTTTAATCTTCTTACTAATTACTTCGTTTGTTATTATCGTGATTTTGAGTAAAACGGTTAGTTCTTTACTAGCTTTTATCTGGATATTTGTCTTAGGTTGGGTTTTGGGTAAAAAGATTATCAAC
>CAYFQQ010000097.1:0-9943 GCA_964345265.1 uncultured Coxiellaceae bacterium | reverse complement strand
CGTGATTATAAAAATGTTAAGTCACCGAACGCCCAATATCATCTACAGGATATTTTAATTTCACTTTCAGATACTCCTTCACCAACCGAGATAGAACAAGCTGAACAGAAAGCACAGAAAATTGTTCAGCGAATTAATAATGGAGCCAATTTCAATCAATTAGCAGCAGCTCAATCAGCAGGTAGTGAGGCACTTCATGGGGGCGATTTAGGTTGGAAAAAATTAGCTGAAATGCCAACTATTTTTGTTAGCAAAGTTAGGAATATGAAGTCTGGGCAAATTGCAGGACCACTTAAGGCTCCTAACGGATTTCATATTATAAAGTTAACTGGTATAAAAAATAGCACTCAGAAGCTAACTCGCGATCAAGTTCGGGAATTAATTTTCCGCCGTAAATTTACAGAAAAACTGCAAAGCTGGTTACAAGAATTACGCGCCGGGGCTTATGTGAAGTTTGTGTAAATAATAAATTGAATTACCATAGTAACTAAGTGGTTTTTTTGGAAAACCCCATAATTTTATTAGTCCAAACTATTTGGTACGTGGTTAAGTATTAATTAAGAAAGGGTTATTAGTATGCGTATTAATGATATATCAGGAACTCAAATAGCTAAAATATTGAAAATATTAGAATCGAAAGTGGAGTACGGACGCCATACGCCACAGGAAAAAAGAATTCGGGAAAGTAAACGAAACCTAACTGATTTAGGTTTTACATACGGTCGTTTTGGCAATGTACTTGTAAAAAGAGAAGATGATTTTCCAGATTACCTCGCTGCAAGTAATTTTAAAGGATTTATTATAAGTGAAGGGCCAGATAAAGAAGATTTAGAGCTCCAGATGCTTTTTTTTGATTTGTTTTTTAACCAACATTTAAAAATTAAAACTGTAATTGCTGTTGGTAAACCTGATGAGGGTGCAGGGTTTTTAGATTACTTTTCTCCGGGTACAAAAGAGTTCTCCTTTGGTAATATTACTATGAAGATCAATTCAGAAATTAAATATCGAGCGTCGATGTGGAAGATGGGAGGGTCGTTTATTGATCAGTATAGAATGACTGTTCGAAAGAATGAATCTTCTGAAACACCAAAAACAATTATACTTTATCATATTTCTAAAGCGCCTGATTTAGGGCCTATAAACTTAAATCAAGTAGATATGAAAATATTATTCAATTTGGCAAAAAGTAGTCAAGAAAATACTTTATTAGCACACTGTGCCGCAGGCATTGGTCGTAGTGCTATTATTGTATTTGCTATGGCTTTATATAAAAATCGCGAGGCAATTTTTGCCACAGATAATATACAGGAAATAGCTGATAAAATTTATGATTTACTAAATACGTTTAGAGAAAAGCGCCCACGAGCTATAATGAACTATGGGCAGTTACAACAAGCAATAAATTTAGGGGTAAAATTTTGTCAATTTGAGTTTACACTAAGTGAAAAACCAGGTCCGAGGAACAACTATCGCTTATTTCCAAATTCAGAAGAACATCTTCCTTTAGTATCCCAAAGAAAAGATTCTACGGAAGAAATACAATGCTGTGATAAATGCACTATTCTGTAAAAGTTACTAGGATACATGTAACGAATCTAGAAGAGGTCAAATCTCATCCTACAATTTTGTATTCGTAAAATTTGCATCAGCTTCTGTAACATTTTTTAGTCACTTGTTGTAATGTTTTGCATATAAATTGGTTAAGTGTAATACCTTCGTTAGCGGCGGTTAGTACTGCTTTTCTATGTAATTCTTCTCCAACTCGAACATTAAAAGAGCCTTTGAACGATTTTTCAGGAACTATATCTTCTTGTTCGCACATATTTAAATAATCATCAACAGCTTCTGCAAAAGCTTTTTGTAAACCTTTGGCTGTTGTGGCTTCATATGTTACGAGTGCATTTATAAATTCTAATTTACCATAAAATATCTTCTCTTTAGTATCGAGATAATATGAACCGTAATAGCCTTTATAATGCATGATATTATTTGCCATAATTGTCTTTTATAGATCATTGAATTGCATAATGCAACTATTATTAGTCGCATATTGCGCTTAGCTTCTGCAAAACTTCCATTAATGACAAATTTATATTGCTTGTTATTTGCTTAGCGGATTCGGAAATATTAATGATTGTTTTTACTTCTTTAACTATATCGATTAATTCATTACTTTCTAATTGCTGGTCTACTAAATAGGTGAAATAATTTGCTGGCATTGGTTTAAAAAAAATTGTTAGTGCTGCTTTGTGATGAGTAGATTCTCTATTCCAAAAAATTTGTAAAAAAATCTCTTGCTTTGCTAATGCGGATTGAATCAATTGCAACCAGAATATGAGGCTGGTATTAGAGATATTTCCGGTTGCTAATGGTAAACGTAAAACCCATGGATTTTTTTTCTTGGTTTCGCGTACTATATTTACAATATTAAATATAGCATGTATGAATGTTTCTAACTGTAGATTGGAATATTGCTGTAATATGTTTTGCCAGAAATTATTTAAAGTTAATTTGTTTAATGAAGTAACTGTAGTTTCTAAAATTTCACGGCGCAAAATGTGAGTTGCAGTTTTGTTTAGTCTGTCGATTTGCGAAAATACATCTGGTAATAATTTATTTTCCCAGCATGAATTGCAGATTGTTGTTACAGCATTAAAATAGTCAGCGTACATTACTGGTATTGCACTAGTAAATACCTGTGCTAAAGGGTTTTCTAAAATACGAAATAATACGTAAGGATATATTCGACCACTTTGATCGTGACTTGGTATCACTGCTCCAATCATAGGTTGGTTGTTGTTTATATAATAAATGTAATTATATAATGGCATTTGTGAGAATATGGTTTTAATTTCGTTACCATAATTGTGCCTTAGAATATGAAAAGCGCTTTGATACCACTGATCTAAGTGCGCTAACTCAGGACGAGTAACGTAGTGTTTAATAAATTCTTTATGTACTGGAAGTTTTCCAATGCAACCGACTAAATCATCGGCATATATTAAATCTTTTTTATGTTTTTTATTAAATAATTTAATCATTTACTATAGGATCCATTCCTTTGATATTTTCAGCAAATAAATGTTTAGGTAACACAAACCCTTTTAGTAAAAGTTCCTGAAAAATGTTACCCCGGCCGTTGAAATGCAGCAGTATATTTACTTGATAACTATGCTTATTATTTTTTAATGACCAAACTACTTTAGAAGTCGAATCGTGTTCAACAGTTAATCGTCCTTTGTTAATTAAATGAAATAATCCCCAAACTCCAGATGCTTGTATAGTTTCAGGATTGGTACCGTCAATAGCGACAACTGATAAATAACTATCTTGATTGTTGCTATTACCTGGCCAACTAAATTCATGCCATTCTTGAGGGCCGTTACGGTAATGGTAATTTTGACCATCAATTGAAATAATTATCTGACTTAGACCATGGGTAGGTTTGGGATAAATTTGATAATTAAATCCAGGTTGATTTCCCCTACTTCCAAACAGATCGTTACTAATCTGTCTTGCTTCATCAAGGGCTCGTAACATTTGTGATGAAAAACCGGCTCCTATACCTAACCATTTTTGCTCTTGCCATCCATTTTCACTACGAAGTAAAAATGGTTTCAAATAGGTATTGATGAATGACCACAGTAAACCATTTTTCGGCTGGAAGAAATCTTCAACATCTGCAATTGCCACATCTTCATTAGTATAACGTTCAAACGGAAACAAATGGGTAATATTCTGCCGATAATCACTAATTATTTGTGCTTGCCACTGTTGCTCTAAGCCATAGGTGGCAGTGTGCAATATAGTTCGCCAAGTTTCACGTATCGGTTGTAATAACAGTTGTTTGACGGATATTCTAGTTTGCGCATCATCTAGTTGATTCACCAGCATGTTAGCCGTTATCATGCTGCGATATAGTTCGGTATCACCGCCGGAACCGGATAATAAACGCGCTGCATACTGCTGTGCATCACGACCCAAATTTGGACTAGCTGTTAATATCTGCAAATCATTTTGAATTTTAATTAATTCATTTAAATATGATTTGATGTTATCTCCAGTTATATTGTGCAACCCTGAGAATGAATCGTTTAATTGTTTAATTTTTGTGTTAGCAGTTACTACATGTAACAATTGCGTAATCGGACCCTCGGTACCTGCTAATATTCCTATCGCTTCATTTGCATCATTCAATGATTCAAATCTTCGGACCTGAATCGATGTCATTAATTTTAACCAGGCTTGCTTATAGTCGGAGAAATATAGATCGACTATTTCACGTCGCAATTTATTCTCTGAATTCAAAATTTGTTTTTGTTGATAAGTTCTTTTAACATCGCTTCTATTTAATAAATTGAACGGAGTATTGATAACCCAATCGCCTTGGCTAGCAGTGTTGGCAATTTTGTCGATTGCAGGTTTAACGACTTGATGCCAATTTTTCAGAGTGTAAATACTCGGAACATGATAATTACTAAGTAATAAATTTGCATCATGACCCTTTAATAAATTATGTAACAATATAGGTTCTAAGCTGGAACCATATATGCTATTAATTTGTGCATATAAGTTTTCAGCATCATTAGGCAAATATAATTGCTGACGGGCTTTGGTAATTAATCGCTCATTTGCATTCCATGCTGAAGGATGTTGCAAATAAAAGCGTACCATGCCGATGTATTGTTTAGTATTATCTGTTTTTCCAGATAAAATTTTACTCCAATATGCACTAAAAATAGTTGTAGCTTGCTCCATATCAACTCGTTTAGGAAAACACAGCATCAGATAAGCTTTTAATCTCGTGTAATAATCTCCGCGTAATTTTCTGCGAGTTGTGCGATCTGCTAATTGCCAAATTTTGTTATCTTTGGTTAATTTTTGAGTTAAGTATCTACCCATCGGTTGCAAGAATTTGTATTGCAGAATCTGAGATAATATATCCTGCAATGGCTGAATTTGAGTATTACCACGATATAATCCCAATCGTAAATGTAATGGAATTTCATTTTTATAGTTAATCAACGATTGGTAGTAATTATAAGCATTTTGAAGCGAATTAAGAGAATCATCACTTATTACTTGTTTAATTATTTGTTCACCATTATGTAATAGTAAAATATTACTGGTAAATGAAGTGCTGAATAACATGAAAGCAACTCCCAAGACGCCGCTGCAACCAACGACACTAGCAGATTTTAACCATAACTGTGCTCGCACTCTTTTGCGAGTCTTGGCCGCAGAATCCTTATTAGGGAAAATTACTTTGCTAAATAGATCTTTAATAAAATAACTCTTTTTTTCTAAAACCGAAGTTTTTTTTGCATCTTGTTCTGAATCATCGATTTTTCCAAAGGCCGCTTGTAAATCACCAATTAAACGCTGAATTAAAGTTCCTTCTTGGGTACCGCTAGTAAAGTATGCACCGCAGAAAATTGGGGTCTCTTGATACGGATTTTCTTTTAGTAGCAACTGAGTAAATTGCTTAATGTAATCTAGACTTGCACGAAATTGTTCTGGAAAATCGAAGATAGTAATTTTACGTAGTAAATTACGCTCTACTGACATTTTATGTAGACGTAATTTAGTTAATTTAAAATATAGTTCGTCTAATTGTCGATTGTAATCGGTTTCAAAATTAATGCCCCACACTTGTTCACGTTCAGTTGTACTTAGATCGCCAAAAAATTCTGTGAATCCTTTCAATAAATCGCATTTAGTAAATAATAATGTTACCGGAAAAATAAATCCTAGACGATTATGTAGTTCCTCAATGCGCTCTCTAATTATTTTTACGTGCCAATTAATGTCTTCTTTTTTTGCAGTTAATAAATCTGCCAGATTGACTGCAACAATTATGCCATTAATAGGTTTTCGTGGCCGATATTTTCTCAGTAAATCTAGAAATGATAACCACTCTTCTTTGTCGGTTTCTTCAGTAGTATAACGTCCTGCAGTATCTAAAATAATTGCTTCGTCTGTGAACCACCAATCGCAATTTCGAGTACCGCCAAAGCCTTTGACCTGTAAATCTGCTGAACTTGAAAATGGAAAATGTAATCCAGAATTACGTAATAAGGTACTCTTTCCGCAAGCCGAAGGTCCGATAATCATGTACCATGGCAAAGCATATAAGGCTGCATTACCTCGGTATTTAACTCCCAATTCCGATGCTTTTAAGGAAGCAATAGCTTCGGTAAGTTTTTCTTTTAATAATTCAACTTCTAATTGGCGGCCAGCATATGATTCACCTTGTTTCTGTAGTTGTTTCTGTAATTTTGTACCGCGATGCTTTACCCAAAACAAACGAGTCAACGCTGCTAACACGAACAACACTATAATAATGCCAATAATTAATAAACGCAGTTTCACGCTAAAATCAAATACGTAACCAATAAACCATACTAGAGTACAAACTGCGACAAATCCTAAAATATTAATTCCTAATCGGCTTATTAATAATTTTGTAGATATAGATAAAAATTTATTCATCGTGCCATAGTCCCATTTTATTAAGGTTAATATTTTGTAGTGCTTTATTTGCTTTATGACTGATTGCAACGCTGTAACCTAGGTAAATGCAAAATACTAATACAGCAGTAATGCTTGCAATTACCCAAAAAGGTAATTTTCTTCCAACCTTGAGTGATATTTTCTGCTGCGGCAAACCACTTATTGCCAAACGTGGATCAATAATTCCACGCGACATTTCGATTTGACTGCGCAGATCGACTTGTAAAGCCATTAATTTTTCCAATCCCTGCATGCGATACATACCTTCGAAACCAAATTGAAGACAGACATAATAGACTTCTAAGATATTAATATATTGACTTCCCCCTTGACGTAATTCGGATAGTCGATTAAAGAAACCTTCACCGGCAGAATGTTCACCGAAATATTGTAATTGTAGCGGCTTACCCATCCATGAAGATCGTTTTGGCCATGCTGAGTTCAATATAGCCTCGTCAATAAAAGCTGCTAGTGCATATTTTACTTGCTGAATCTCAAATGATGTAATTTGCTTAGCAAACGCATCTTTCTCTATATTATCTAAAGCGATTTTAAGCCGTTCTCCGTAATCTTCTGCTAATTTCGCACCTCGATCTTCGGTACGAAATGCTACAGTTAATTGAAATAAAGAACCGCATAATTCCAATAATGGATTCATTTTCATCGAATTTGTTTCCATAAGTTATTCACTCTCATTTTTGGACAGTAACCAATTCAATAGTTGCCTTGATGAAATCAGAAGGCAGAAAAATTCCCAGACTCCTATCTTGTTTAATTTGATCCCAAAAGGGTCCGACTTGTTCGAGATAGAAATATTCATACCCTGGTTTTACGGATAATTTATTAGGAGGGTGCCGAATGTGTGCAATGTTTATGCCTGATAAAGCCGAAGTTATTAAATTTTCTATCACCTTATGTGATGCAACTTTAATTTGTCGCGCAAATCGGTCAATCCATTTTGTATCTTGTGCTGGGAAATACACTGCTATAAAGAAATCAGTTCGCTCAAATAAAGAACTGTCTATACTATCTACTATATACAGTGAATCACTCTTACGACGTAGTTTTATTGCCATCATTCGTGTTGGCATAACTGAATCTAAGAGATTTACTAACATATCATTTAATTGCGTAAATCCTGCTGTCAATTGTTCGTGTTGATAGTTAGGCAAACTGTGCAAAGAAAAATTATTAGTAAATGTTCCTAATTGACTTACCAAATTAGACAGAGTTACAAATAATTGTTCAGGATGGGTTTGTAAATGTTTAGCAATGTGTTGTAATTGGATAAAAGCCCCGCTTAGTATTTGTAATAATAAAATTTTTGTGACGTCATCCTGTTCAAATCGACGCTCATTTAAAACTCGTGTTTTGGCTTCGATTATTTCTAATAGCCGAGTTAACATAGTTTGTAAAAAAGCTGTAGCCCGAATACAGACTACTGGTGGAATGTAATCAGCGACAAGTTGATATCGAGATTCTCCGATATTTATTAACTCTACTATTTTTAAAGAATAAAATTGTTCGCGGGATTCGTGCTCTGGTAACAACTGTAAGTTTAATTTTCCAAATAGTACTTCTCGTTGTTTATCTTCGTCATATACATCTGCGATATTTTGATAATCAGCCACCCAGGTAGCAGCTTGTTGCGATTGACGATAACCAGTGATTCCCGAAACGTGCTGATTAATAGGAAGACAGAGATAAATCGCTAGTTTTCCTTCACATGTGGCGGACAATTGGCAACTTAGTACTGGATTTTCATTTGCATCATAATCTACCAATAGACCATTAGGATAAATAGCCATACATTGTTTGATACGAAATCGATTATTCAACAATGCTTCTTCGTCAATCTTCAGTGTTATTAATCCCCATGCTAAAGGAGCTATGCTTTGGGTATAAACTCGCTGTTGAGCTTGATAATAATTATCCCATTGTTGGAAGTGCTGTTGACCGAGCAATACTCCTTCAGCCCAAATTACTTTTTTTAATGCTTGCATATTTATTTACTCAATATCACCTTACTACTTTGTAAATTGACTTTTATAGTTAACGGAATCACAGAGAAACGATTATTAATTATATTTATTACACGCCAATTATTACCTTGTGGCCTTCGAAAAATAGCCACGATTCCCACATAACGACAATCCTTTTTACGCGTTAGTACAATTTTAGTTGTGCTACTCGGATTAATCGTGATTTCCTGTTTATCTAGCATACTATTACCTAATGTTGCAGCATCTTGACGCCACAGTTCACGAAATGTAGCCTGTAAAAAAGCATTGTTATCTCGCAATTGATAAATTTTGACTTGAACTGGTAGAGGATTATTGCGTTGATCTTGATTTAATTGCTCAGTCGAATTGATAGTTACCTTTATCGGAGCTGGAGAACATGCACATAATAATGCTATTAAAATAAATATGCTCCATAGCCTAATTATATAGCTCATTTTTTTTCTCCCATTGTTTGTATTTGCATATATGTATTGATAAATCCGGGTATTACTAATTCCCGATACCGTGCTTGCTGGTTATGTTTGAAATCTATTAAACTTGTAGCAATAGGTTTTTTGGAATTGAAAATTGTTTGTAATTGTTTACGTATGTTTCTATCCGATAGGATTCTTGCTTCTAAAACTTTGATCGTTTGTAGAGCAACACCGTCCAACGCTGCTGTTAATACTAGTTGATGATTTTTTATAGCACTAAAAAGAGATTGCAATTGTTCAGTACTGTTTTCTTCTCCAATCTTAAGTAACGCTTCAAGTTTATCCTCTAAATTATCGTCTTGTAAGTGCTCGTAAATAACCGGAAAAACCCGTTGTCGATCAAGGCCAACTTCATCTGCGAAACGCATTTGTTGTTTAAGTAAACTAGCTATTCCTTGTAGTATGATTTGCAAAGCAGTGGCATTATTTTTTGTCGATTTATTAGTGCTTTTTGCCTTTTTGCCAGATTGCAATATTTCTGTCATAGAAGAAAGTTTAAAAGAAAAAATTAAAAATGAAATACCGTAAAAAAATGGGGTATTATAATTGATAGGAATCTACTGAAATGCGCTATAATTACCAAAACTAATTGGTGATTGAATGAAAATTACAGTTAATCCAGATGAAATATCTCGTGGAAATGTTAAACTTATTACTTATGATAATACTAATAATCCGTCGAAATTGATCTTTTCAACCGAGGCTAAAAAATTTGCTCAAGAGATATATCTAGCAATAATTAATTTATTGGGACTTATTGGTCATTATAATCAAACTTTTAAATCCCCGATATCGTCTGTCAGCAATTCTAATTTTGACCAATTTTAAGTGCTATTTCACGTCATACCCGCGAAGGCGGGTATCCAAAGAGCCCCAAATTAAATGGATTCTCGCATTCACGAGAATGACAGTATCAAAATGAGAATTGCTGAT
>CAYFQQ010000096.1:0-2401 GCA_964345265.1 uncultured Coxiellaceae bacterium | reverse complement strand
GTAGGCGTGATTGCTGGGATAATTCCTACTACTAACCCTACTTCCACCGTTATATTTAAGGCTTTACTTGCTTTAAAAACTCGTAATGGAATTATTTTTAGTCCTCATCCGCGTGCCAGAAAGTGTAGCGTACATACTGCACAAATCTTGTTAAATGCTGCTGTCGAAGCAGGAGCGCCGGAGAATATTATCGGCTGGATTGAAGAACCCAGCATCGAATTAACTCAAAAATTAATGAAGCATAATAATATATCTTTAATTCTAGCAACTGGTGGGCCGGCTATGGTTAAAGCAGCTTATTCATCCGGTACTCCAGCCATTGGTGTCGGTGCAGGTAATACTCCAATTGTTATTGATGAGACCGCTGATATTCCTATGGCAGTAAGTTCAATTTTGCTGAGTAAAACTTTTGACAACGGGATGGTATGTGCATCTGAACAGGGTTTATTTATTGTAAGTTCTGTATATGGTGCTTTTAAAAAAGAACTGGTGCGCCAAGGCGGTTATATTTTAAAGCCGAAAGAACGAGATAAAGTACGCAAAATAATTCTATTCGAAGGTAGGTTAAATGTTAATATTGTGGGACAATCAGCTACTAAAATTGCTCAATTAGCAGGATTTGAAATACCTAAAACCGCCAAAATATTAGCAGGTGAAGTAAAGAAAGTCGGTCCTGATGAACCGTTCAGTTATGAAAAATTGTCTACAATTATTGCTCTTTATCGTGTTCCTAATTTTAAAACAGCAGTTGCCAAAGCAAAGAGCATGATCGAATTTGGTGGAATTGGGCACACAGCTGGAATATATACTCATGAGATTAATCAGGATCGTATTGCTTATTTCCGTGAACAGATCAAGGCGGGTCGTATTTTGGTAAATTCTCCAGCAAGTCATGGCGCTATCGGTGATATCTTTAACTTTAGGCTAACTCCTGCACTTACTCTTGGCGCCGGTACTTATGGTGGTAACATTATCAGTGAAAATGTTGGAGTTAAGCATTTAATAAACATTAAAACCGTTGCTGAACGCCGTGAGAATATGCTTTGGTTTCGGGTTCCACCAAAAATTTATTTCAAACGAGCTTGTTTAGACCTTGCGTTACGAGAATTAGAAGGACATAAAAAAGCTTTTATTGTGACTGATGCAGCATTATTTGAGCTTGGTTATACTGGCCGCGTAACTAAAGTATTAGATGATGTTGATATTAAATATGAAATATTCAATGAAGTTAAACCAGATCCAGATTTAACTACAGTGAGAAACGGAGTGAAACGTATTAATGTTTTTAAGCCAGATGTGATAATAGCTATAGGCGGCGGTAGTCCAATGGATGCAGCTAAAGTAATGTGGCTGATGTATGAGCAACCGAATACGAATTTTAAGAATATCTCAATGCGCTTTATGGATATTCGTAAACGCATTATCCGTCCCTCTGAACAAAGAAAATCATTATTGGTGACTATACCTACTACTTCTGGAACTGGAAGCGAAGTTACTCCATTCGCAGTGATTACCGATGACAGAGAAGGGGTAAAATATCCTATTGCTGATTATATACTTACTCCTGACATAGCTATAATTGACCCTGACTTAGTTATGCACTTACCTAAAGGATTAACCGCAGCAGGTGGTATCGATGCTGTGACTCATGCTATTGAAGCAATAGTAGCGATAACTGCAACTGATTATACAACTCCGATCGCTATGGATGCATTACGTCTGCTGTTTCAATATTTACCAGTAGCTTATCGCGAAGGAAGCAAAAATCCTGAGGCGAGAGAAAAGGTCCATTATGCAGCTACTATGGCTGGAATGGCTTTCGCTAATGCTTTCTTAGGACTTTGTCATAGTATGGCACATAAATTAGGTTCGGCTTTTCACCTAGCTCATGGGGTGGCGAATGCTTTACTGCTACCGTACATCATTCGCTTTAATGCTACAGAAGCTCCGTGGAAACAAGGTACTTTTCCTCAGTATCGAGTTCCAGAAGCAGTTGAACGTTATGCTCACATAGCTGATGTGCTTAATCTTGGTGGTACTACTCCTAAAAATAAAGTAGCAAGACTAATTGCCGCGGTAAAAAAACTGGAAAAAGATTTACAACTGCCTGCAAGTATTAAAGAGGCAGGAGTCTCAGAGGAAGAATTTCTTGCTAAAGTAGATGAGTTATCAGAATTAGCTTTTGATGACCAATGCACAGGAGCTAATCCTCGTTATCCGCTTATTGAAGAAATTCGGGAAATTTACTTACAGGCTTATTATGGAAGATGAGTTAACTTTAATCGGCGTTGTTGAATAAATGTTCCGTCATTCCCGCGCAAGCGGGAATCTCAAATTAGTTATTGAATAATGTCGTAATATAAATCGCGCCATGAAAGATTCATTTTCTCAATTAATTGTA
>CAYFQQ010000095.1:0-5765 GCA_964345265.1 uncultured Coxiellaceae bacterium | reverse complement strand
TGACCAATTTTAAGTGCTATTTCACGTCATACCCGCGAAGGCGGGTATCCAAAGAGCCCCAAATTAAATGGATTCTCGCATTCGCGAGAATGACAGCATCAAAATGAGAATTGCTGATTAAGGGCGACACAGTTTGGCGATTTTTTTCTCAATCATCTTACGCTTTAATGGAGATAAATGATCTATAAAAAGAATGCCATTGAGATGGTCAATTTCGTGCTGAGCACATCTGGCAAAGATACCTTGAGCTGCCATTTGTATAAGATTGCCGTCACGATCTAATGCTTTAAAGGTAATTTTATCTGGTCGTTTAATTTCAGCTCGTATCTGATCAGGATAAATCGACATGCAGCCTTCTGAATATTTGCTTTCACCTTGATGATGTATAATAACCGGATTAATTAGGCAAAATGCTTGTTTATTATCTGGGGATTCATTTATTACGGTAATTTGTTTCGGTTCATTGATATTTAATTGTGTAGTAGAAAGACCTGCGCAATTAGGAGTGTTATACAAAGTCTCAAACATGTCATCGATAATTTTCTGGATTTTAGAATCCTTTACATTTTCGACAGGTGGAGCTTTAACACGTAACCGTGAATCCGGGTATTGCAATATTTCTAACATGATAATATAAGTATATCACATGATACCAACCACGTTGCATTATTGGTTAGCCTTGTTACGCACGCCCAGAATCGGATCCGTCACAGGACGGAAATTACTAGATGCATTTCCAAGAATTGAAGATTTATTTGCTCAATCATTACAACAATTAGCTAATTTTGGATTAACTAAAAAAACTATTGATAGTTTAGTAAATCCACAATGGCAATTAATAGAGCAAGATCTAGATTGGCTCAAGAACCCAGATCATCATTTCATAACCATACAAGATTCTATTTATCCATCCTTGTTAAAGGAAGTTTCAGATTCTCCGTTAGCATTGTTTGTAGAAGGTGATCTACAAATTTTATCTTCTCCGCAATTGGCTATAGTCGGCAGCCGTAATCCGAGTCATACCGGGATGGACAATGCTTATGACTTCGCAAAATATTTGGCGCAAGCTGGATTGATAATAACTAGCGGCTTCGCATGTGGCATAGATACCCAAAGCCATAAAGGGGCATTAGCCGGAAACGGCAAGACTATAGCGGTAATGGGAACTGGTTTGGATAAAATTTATCCCGCACAAAACAGAGTTTTGGCTAAGGATATTCTGAGTCAAGGCGGAGCTTTAGTTTCAGAATTCCCTGTCGGGACTCCGGCTAAGGCGGAAAATTTTCCGCATCGCAATCGCATTATAAGTGGTCTCTCGATAGGTGCCTTAGTAGTAGAAGCGACTACACGTAGCGGTTCATTGATTACGGCTCGTTTGGCTATCGAACATGGACGCGAAGTATTTGCTATTCCAGGTTCAATCCACAATCCCTTAGCTCGAGGATGTCATGCACTTATTCGCCAGGGTGCTAAACTAATAGAGACGGCACAAGACGTTCTTGAAGAATTAGGGCCATTAGCAGCGGTTTCGGTGAGTGAGGATTATAATAAGCCTATACAAACTGAAAAAGTTTTGCAGAATAAACTTGATTCAGAATACTTAAAATTGTTAGAGTATATTGATTACGAAGCTACACCAGTTGATGTGTTAGTAGAACGGAGTGGTTTAAAGATTAATAATGTTTCTTCGATGCTGTTGATTTTAGAACTTGAAGGACATATTAAATCTACACCAGGCGGTTATATTAAAACAGGAAATTAATAAAAAGGGCAAAGTATAATTATGTATGTTGAACGAATTTCGAAGTGTGATATGTTAAGTGTGTTAATGTACTTATTTAAAAATCATATGCAGAATAACTGCAAGCTTGATCGTAATCCGCGAAATTTAACCATTGAGTTACAACAGAAAGGATTTAGAAAAGACGCTATTAATAAAGCGTTTAACTGGCTAGCCGAACTTAGTGTATCGCAGTATAATGTCAAATATAATCCTCCCCATAAAAATTCGGTTCGAATTTACAGCAATGATGAGTGTAAAAAAATAAATAAAATTTGTCGCAATTTCATTATGTCTTTGGAACATATGGGCATTTTGAATTCGGGAACAAGAGAACTGGTAATATCACAAATTATGCAACTGGATCAAAAGGAAATTAGCCTAAACCAGATCAAATGGGTTACTTTGATGGTATTGTTTAATCAATCTGATCAGCGTAACGCCGTTAACGCTCTCACATGTATGGTTTTGAATGACCACATAGAAACTATGCATTAAAAAAATGACTAAACACCTAGTTATCGTCGAATCGCCTGCCAAAGCGAGAACTATCAGAAAATATCTTGGCAAAGATTTTCATGTATTAGCTTCATTTGGACATGTGCGCGATTTGATTCCGAAAAAAGGAGCTGTTGATCCCGATAAAGACTTTGCGATGCGATATGCTGTTATAGAAAAAAACATACGCCATTTAAATGAAATTGCAAAGGCGTTAAAAACATCTCAAATACTATATCTTGCAACTGACCCAGATCGCGAGGGTGAAGCTATTGCTTGGCACGTTTGTGAATTAATGAAAGCAAAAGGATTGCTTAAAGATAAGCCAGTGTACCGAATAGTTTTTCATGAGGTAACTAAATCTGCTATCCAGGAGGCGGTAGCAAATCCTCATGAAATATCAATGGATTTGGTTAATGCTCAACAAGCAAGACGTGCTCTAGATTATTTGGTCGGTTTTAATCTCTCACCATTATTGTGGAGAAAAATACGTCGCGGTCTGTCAGCCGGCCGAGTTCAAAGCCCAGCTCTACGCATGATTGTAGAGCGAGAAGCAGAAATAGAAAAATTCATTGCTAAAGAATATTGGACAATAATTGCTAATGCTCTAGCGCAAAAACAACAATTTTCTGCCAAATTGGTTATTTACAAAAATGAAAAATTGACCCAATTTGCAATTAACAATGAAAAGCAAGCAAAAGCTATTGAGCAAGATTTACTAGCAGTTGCACAAGGCAAATTATTAGTTGCTAAAGTAGAAAAGAAGCAGCGTAAACGTAATCCATCACCGCCATTTATTACCTCAACACTGCAACAAGAAGCAGCACGTAAATTGGGTTTTTCTGCAAAACGTACTATGCGTATCGCACAACAGCTTTATGAAGGTATAGATATCGGTAATGAATCTGTTGGCTTAATTACTTATATGCGTACTGATTCTGTGAATCTCGCACAACAAGCGATACATGAAATTCGTGATTTAATCGTTAAGCGCTATGGCAAAGAAAACTTACCGACTGAGCCGAAATATTATAAGACAAAATCGAAGAATGCTCAGGAAGCACATGAAGCAATTCGTCCGACTTCTGCTATGCGATTACCGGAACAGATTAAGAACTATCTTAATGATGAGCAGCATAAATTATATGAGTTAATCTGGAAACGTACTATTGCTTGTCAGATGACTCCTGCGATTATAGATGTCGTTGTAGTAGATTTGGCTTGTGGTAAAGACAACTACTTTCGTGCTACTGGTTCTATAATAACTCATCCTGGATTTATGGCTGTTTATCAAGAGGGCAGTGATGATGTAAAACGAAGTGACGATGAGAAGATGCTGCCCAAAATGGCTAAAGGAGATATCATTGATTTATTATCTATAAATAGTGAACAACATTTTACTGAACCGCCGCCAAGATACAGTGAAGCAAGCTTGATTAAGACTTTGGAAGAATATGGTATCGGACGTCCCTCAACTTATGCGGCAATTATTTCTACTATACAAGATCGGGGGTATGTGATTTTAGATAACAAACGCTTTAAACCTACTGATGTAGGATGTGTTGTTAGCAAATTTCTTACTGACTATTTCACTAAATATGTCGATTATGATTTTACTGCTAATTTAGAAGATCAATTAGATGCGGTATCTCGTGGTGAAAGTAAGTGGATTCCGTTATTAAAAGAGTTTTGGACTCCGTTTAAAACCCTAGTTGACAAAATTGAACAAACAGTGCAACGTAAGGATGTGACTCAAGAAGCTTTACAAGAAAAATGCCCCAAGTGTGGTAAGCCATTGGCGATTCGTTTGGGTAAACGCGGCCGTTTTATCGGTTGTACTGGTTTTCCCGAATGTGATTATACTCGCAATATTAGTGAAGAAACTGAAGCAGCAATTAAACCCGAAGTTGTTGAGAATAGATTATGTCCTAAGTGCAATTCACTGTTACATATTAAAACTGGGCGTTATGGTAAATTTATCGGTTGCAGTAATTATCCCAAATGTAGTTATATGGAGCCATTAGAGAAGCCGACTGATACAGGAATCACATGTCCGCAATGTGGAAAAGGAACTTTATTAAAGCGTAAATCACGTCGCGGAAAAGTTTTTTATTCTTGTTCGACGTATCCACAGTGTAATTACGCGACTTGGGATCAACCCATCGATGAAAAATGTCCTAAGTGTGGTTGGCCAATTTTAACAGTTAAAATCACAAAGCAGCGGGGTACCGAAAAAGTTTGTCCACAAAAAGATTGTGATTACAGAGAAAGCGAAGAGCATTAAAAAAGCAGTTTCCATCCTTAAGCAAGGGGGTATTATTGCCTATCCTACGGAAGGGGTCTATGGTTTGGGCTGTGATCCATTCAATGAACAAGCTGTTTTGCGTTTATTAAAGTTAAAACATCGTTCTGTTGACAAAGGCCTGATTTTAATCGCTTCCAGTTGGGAACAATTAGAAAATTTAGTTAAACCTATCGCAAAAAAATTGTTATCAAAAGTTCAAGCAACTTGGCCGGGACCAGTAACCTGGGTTTTTCCTGCAACTAAAAATGTACCTGCGTGGATTCGTGGTGCTCACAAATCAGTGGCTATTCGAGTAACCAATCATCCTATTGCTAAAGTTCTTTGCGAAGTCTATGGTGGACCTATAGTTTCTACTAGCGCTAATTTAGAAGGTCAACCAGCTACACGGAGTAGCAAAGAAGTGCGTAATCAATTTCCTCGAGGAGTAGATTTTATTGTACCGGGCATAGTTGGGGATCTAAAGTCCTCAACTATGATTCGTGATGTATTGACTGGTAGAGTTCTACGAAGTCTATAAAGTTTAGTTACTACATAAAATGATAAGATAGAAGCAAACCAAAGGTACTTCTCGCTGGTTCATATTTGACTTTTTCTGGTGCGTAATAATGACCCCATATATGTTCCGTTCGTATATAATTGTCTATAAAACTTCGATATAGAGAATAAGTATACTGCATTCTTACTGATAATTTTTGATTTATCATCGATTCAAATCCAATACCCGGCATAAATCCGATTACGTTTTTAGTCTTTTGAGGTGATACATAGTCTTGAATATACATGAAATGACGCCCATTGTAAGAGTTAGCTTTGAATTGCGTAAAATCTATACCCAATAATGCATATATCATCGATTCTGGTGAAAACATATAGCCACCTCTCAATGCAGCCCCATATGAAAAATCAGATTTCAAATGAACTAGTGTCATACGTGTCGATTCCGATTTATTTTTTAGAATGCCCTCATCGAATATTAGTTTTGATCTTAGGGGTGAGTAAGCAGCAAATATTTCACTTCCTACATACCATTTTTGTTTATAACTGTTTCCGTATCCACCAAATATGACTGCGCCAGGATAGTAAGAACTTACTTTTTGATGATTTTTTTCATAAAATTTGTATTCTCCACTCTTAAATTCACGTGTTACATTGCCAGTAGTCGCTATCAACTCTGGCCGTATT
>CAYFQQ010000094.1:0-14334 GCA_964345265.1 uncultured Coxiellaceae bacterium | reverse complement strand
GAAAAAATAAAAACGGCACTAAAACAATATGTAACTTTGGGAATACCAACTTACTTAATGCATGGCAATCGAGACTTTTTAATCGGCAAAAAATTCATTCAAGATACCAGTTGCGTACTTATAAACGACCCATGGAAAATCAATCTCTATGGAGTTCCAATAATACTAACTCATGGCGATCTACTCTGTACTAAAGATAAAAGCTATATGAGATACCGAAAATTGGTTCATAATCCAATATGCCAGAAATTATTCCTGTTACTACCGCTAAAATTGCGTAAATTTATTGCTAATTATTTGCGCGCTAAAAGCAAAAAATATCAGCAGTTAAAATCGAATAAAAAAAACATATCAAATGAATCAATAATACATCTAATGCGACAACACAACGTGACTCAACTCATCCATGGCCATATACATAAACCTGTTATATGCGAAATAAAATTGAACAAAGTAACCGCTAAATGCATAAGTTTAGATTCATGGGAAGATACTGATAGTTCATTAATCTATTATCGCAATCACACGTTTAAATTTAAATCAGATGCTAACTCATAACATCATCAACTCACCAATTGGCAAATTGAGGATTGAGACAAATAGTAATGCACTAACAAAAATTGAATTTCTTGATACCAATGTTGCAACTACTTCACAAACTAACCCGCTCATTACAAACATAACTAAACAACTAGAACAATACTTCACAAATCCCAAACACAAATTTGATTTACCCATTAATCTACAAGGCACCAAATTTCAAAAACGCGTTTGGAGAATTCTGTGTAATATTTATTCTGGTTCGACTAAAACCTACGGCGAACTAGCAAAACAATTAAATACCAGTCCAAGAGCAATCGGCAACGCCTGTCGACATAATCCAATTCCAATAATTATTCCCTGCCATAGAGTTATAGCAAAAAAATCTCTCGGCGGTTATGCTGGAAAACAAGATGGTAAAATGATAGATATTAAGAAGTGGTTGCTAGGACATGAACAAGTTTTGTTGCATGAATACTTATAAAGTCATACTCGCGAAAGCGAGTATCCAGTATTCCAAGAGTGGATTCCCGCTTTCGCGGGAATGACGTAAAAGTATAGTCGTTAGATTATTTTACAGTCCCTGTTGCAGACTTAGCTTTTTCTTTCTTCTTAAGAGAAACAGTATCAATAATATCGGTAACCACTTGCCCTAATTCATGGCCGGTAGGTTTTTCGCTAACCTTAATCGGATAATGTGTCGCAGTTTGCATATCTTTAAAAATCTCATGCGCTACATTATTAGACTGCTGATTCGATTTACCATCAAGCTGTTCTATGTATGCAACTTTTTCGCGTCCAGAGTCTTTTTCCAATAATGGTTTACCGAACTCAGTAACATTATCACAAAGCAGCAGACTTTCTAAAGAATCATTAAGCCGTAATTTAGTAAACACATTAAGCTCGGTTTCAGGTAATTCTCGCTCTGCTTCGAATACTTGTTGTGGTTTTTGACGATCGTTATAAGCCATTAAAGTTGATATGCCACGTTCAATTGGAGTTGCAGAAGAATCTTTATGTAAAGCCTCAGCTAACATATTAATGTCGTTATCAGCTACAGAGACATTAGTGAAAAATTCGTCTTGTTTAATTACTTTATCAAAGTCGTGAAATGCATTAGACAATCTTGAAAGTATGGCATCTGAGGGCGCGTCCACTTTAACAAAATGATTCAAACGCATAGCTTTTACCGGTTTAGGATTTGCATAAAATAACTTAGCGCGAACTATTTTAGATTTAAAAAAGATGTGTGCCTCACCCTCGCGTTGTTCCTTAAGATCTAATAAATCAACTCGAGAACGTTTTTCCATTTTGGCGCTTCGAGTATCCATGTACTGATTAGTTACACTGCGGGAATCGGTCTGGAAACTCTCTACGTGAGATACATAAGATTCTCCACCAGTTTTCATGAAGAAATCCCAAGTTTCTAGTGGATCTTCTAATTTCATACAAATCTTAATATTAGTATTAGCACCGATAGTAGCTGCTTCTTCCTTTGATGTTTTTTGTAACGCTGGTAGATCCTGCCCAGAGAATACTACTGAGAATCCTAGCGATCTTGCTTGTGCTGGAACTATAGCAAATCCCGGAACTGCATAATAACCATATTCGTCCAAAATACATAAAAATGGGGTTTTTGCATTGGTAGGCTTACGGCTAACCAAATCAGTATATTTTCCTTCCACTTCTTCGCCTAAGCCAGCTGCCATCATAACTTTTAACGATGCAATAACTACTTTACCTAGGTTTGCCAACTCGTCAGGAGATTTCTCTAACGCTGGCAATAAAACTAACAAAATACGACGATTCAATACTACGTCACGCAAATCGACTTCTGCTAATCTACTACGCATAATATGTCCATAAGTATCTGCTAATGAAGTAAATACTCGAGTCAATTGCATAGTAATAAATCCGTGCTGTTCTAAAACTTGTGATACCTGCTTGCCTTTTTTCTCTTTATTATAACCTGGCAAATTAATCACATAATTAGTAATAGGCTCTAAAACTGTATCAGGGAACCCTTCCAAACTTACCGGCTCTTGGCCATCACGGATAAAAACCTTATCCAGAACCATGGCTTCCAAACGTTCTAGTGTGAAATAATTACGTACTGTATTTGCATCTAATAAAATATATTCAGCATCACGCATCGCTACTAAAATTTTCATCAATGCTTCCACAAAAGCGATAGCACGGCCTTTCCACATATCTCCGCTAGGAGTATCAGCAGCAGTATCCATCAGACTTACTACCAACTGCGCCAACATACTAGAAGAGCCCCTAGCAAAAGGATTCATAGTATTGGATAAACGCTTCTTCTGCGGACCAATGATATCTTTGGCACCAGTCATAAAGTTAATCAGCAATAAATCATCTTCACGTCCCATATAACGCGCCATGGAGAATATCTTAGAAAACAAGGAATTATCACCTTTACCATCAACATATATAAAACCACTACTCTGTAATAAAGCATTATATGCTAATGACACCATGGTTTCGGTTTTACCACTTCCAGTGGAACCAAACATTAATATATGAGTTCGCATATCCTCGTTAGTAAACCAGAGTTCTTCTCCGGTTTTACCATCATTACCAAAATAATAAATACCATTAGCCTTACCCGGTTTAGTAGTGCCTGGCGCCGGACTATTGAAATCTTTACATTTAGATCTCTTAGGAAGACGAAACGGCAATATAGATTTATGGCAACGAGTAGCTATAAAAGCACCTATACCTAACAAAAGTAAGTAATCAGAAGCAGCGGGCAGGAAAAAACAGGCTCCAGCTAAAACCAATATGCTGAGAGCAACAGTTTCCGAATTTTTAAAAAAATCCGCTATGCGTTGACCTAAAGTACGCGTATCACGAACTAGTCGCTTATAATTTTGTTCTTGGTTCTCATCTAAACCACGTTGCACATAAGCCATAATTACCTCTTGTTACTGGTTCTCCTCTGGTTCGTAAATAATTTCATTTATCGCTTCTTCAAGACCATTAACAGCCGCATCCACCATTGGTGTTTTCATTGGATACTGAAATTTCTTCTCCACTAACCAGTGGGAAAATATCCCTGCCACCTCGGGTACTGCTGTTTGTCGGCCAACACTATTTAATACATACCATAACTTACGATCTAACGGTTTGAGCCACAGAAAATCCGCACTACACAATACTCCAGCTTCTCTTGTTAATTCTAGCATAGAAGCCATCATTGTGGTCACATAAGCATGTCTCTGCATAACTTTTACCACTGGTTTAGTATTCATATATTTTCTTAAAAGTCCGTGAACACCGCTAAAATCTAATTTGCCATTTGCTGCAGAAGCAGCTATCTGATCCAGCAACTTATCAGCTCTATCAATATCTCCAGCTATTCTGGTCATGAAAACAGCTAGTAGAGCTTGCATATGTTCTGGTAATACATCGATACAACCATTCCATAACGGTCCAAGCTGCAACGCTAACACTTTATGAGCTTCTCCTCGAATCAGAGAAACACTGGGCCTGCCACTTTTAATTTCTTCTTTAAGCAGTTTATGCTTCTTACAAAATTGCATTGGCGTCATTGCCATAGCCCAAGGACCTTTATTAATATCAGTGTCAACCAAACTTAAATTAGCTACTGGTACAATACGTGGCCAATTTTCTTTTTCAGTACTTTTTAAACGCTTCATATCAAAAACTGTCTTAAATTTCGAAGCGACACTACCAAAATAAATACCAGCAGCTAACATTAACAATATTAGAATAATCGGATAACGAGTAAATTTACCAACATCAGCGTTTACCTGAATTAATGTATTAATATTTGCCGGGCCAGCTTGTTTATTAATTACACCAATCCATTTATTCAATATATCCAAATTAGCAATTGGTAAATGTAAAAAAGACGCCAACTTATCCCAAAAACCAAATACAAATTTAATTGCAGCAATTTCACACAATTTAACAAAGAAAATAGCTGATGTGATGTAGTTCTTACCAAAATACCAAATTAACAAAATTGTGGTAACAATTAACACTATTGCCCATAAGAAATCTAAAGAATTCTCGGGTGCTTGTGTATGTGGTTGTTGCTGCATATTACTTCTCCCTCGTATCCAAAACTAACATATCATTACGAAACTTATAGCGTTTTTCATTAGCATGTACAAACTCAATAATATTTTTCGTTTCTATAACACCATCTTTAAGAGTCAGTAATTTTTGACCTAATCGATCAACAGCCGGTTTTTCAAAGTGAATGACGCCATTTTCAGGTATAGTAACAACTACATAAGCATGCCTCTGCATATCTGGTTTAGAACGAATTACCGTTCTAACTTGCTCTTCGTCCTTATATACAGGACGACTAGTACTATGTTCAGATAAAGATTTCAGCATATCATGCCAAATCTTAAGTTTGGCACCTCCTGTCTGATAGAGAGAAATGTAAACTTTGATATGCCCTTCTTTAAGTGAACAAAGGACATCTTCATGTTGTTCGGGAATTTTAAAGCTATCCGCTATTTGCTTCGCTTCGTCCTTTAATGCATTTAAGTGCTTTTTAGCGGTTCTGAGTAATAAAGATGATTCCCAATCGTTACTGTTAAGCAATTCATCTAAAATTGCAATTAGCTTACAACTACCCTCAAGTTCATCAATACCATATAAAGTTCGAATGCCCTGCAATGTTTTGGTGATATTTTCATCAATATTCTGCAAGCATTTGACTTTTTCTTGTTTAACTTTTTTAGCATCTGTATCAAAAATCGTTCTCGAATTCAACATCCTAATTTATACCATAATTTTATAACTCTGGCGTTTCCAAATTATTTGACTGTGTATCAACAGCTTTTTCCTCTATTTGAGGAGAATGAGGACAACATAATTGTTGTACTACTTTTTGAAGACTCGTCAATTTATTCACTACCTGCTTTGTTAAAGAAACCAAAGCATCTTTATCTGTATTCATAGGTGCTGCCATCGTTATTTCTCTCTTAAAAATTTAGCCACCTATCCCTAACCTACTTTATTCATCCTATATGGTAATTGTATATTAAAAACCTTAAGGAAAGCTTAAATCCAAAAACTATTTTTGCTAGTACTTCGTCATCCCGCGGCTTGACCGCAGAATCCAGAAGCATTCTAGATTCCCGCTTACGCGGGAATGACACTCATTTGAGTAATTACCACAGCAATTTTCGAGAAAACTTATAGACAAGAAATTAACTCAATGACCCTTCAAATGTCAACTAATTTAGATAGTTTCACTTTACTTCGGTAGGGAACAGGCATGCCTGTTCCCTACTATATGTCTTCGCGTGCATGACATAAAATTAGTTATCATTTCTTCCAAAAAGATGGAGTAAACAGAACTAATATGGTCAAGAATTCCAATCTTCCTGCCAGCATGGCAAAAATCATTAGCCATTTACTTGTAGTATTAAGTACATCAAAGGTAACATCTATTTTGCCAATTCCAGCTCCAGCATTGGTAATACAAGCCGATAATGTTCCATAAGTAGTAGTAACATCGAGACCTGTTGCCAATAACAAAAAAAATAGAATAACATATAAGCCAAAATAAACTGCGATAAACCCCCATATCGCATAAATAATCTGTTCGGATAAAGTTCGCTCACCGAGTTTAATACTAATTACCGCTTGAGGATGTAATAAACGCATTAATTCGCATTTTGCCTGTTTAAACAGCAATGTAAAACGAACTACTTTCATACCCCCAGCAGTCGAAGCAGCACATCCGCCAATTATTGCAGCAAACATAAGTAAAAATGGTACGAAAGTAGGCCACATAGAAAAATTTCCGTCTGTATACCCTGTTGTGCTTTCCATCGATACCGTTGTAAGAAAAGCATGAACAAAAGCTACTCCCAGATTTTTGTACACATTATGATCAAGCAAGGTAATCATTACTACAATTGTTATCACTGCTACTATGCCTATAAACACACGAAATTCCGTATTTTTTAAATAACACTTGATACTACGACCTTGTATGGCAGCAAAATGCAAGCCAAAATTAGTAGCGGCTAAGAGCATAAATATAGAACCAATGACATCGATAGTAAGACTATTATAATAACTAAAACTTGCATCGTGCAGCGAAAATCCACCTGTTGAAATAGTACTAAAGCTCTCCCCAACTGCATCAAAAGGGCTCATTCCAGCTAACCAATAAGATAAGGCGCAGAAAGCAATTAATCCCAAATAAACATACCAAAGCGTTTTTGCAGTTTGAGTAATCCTTGGAGTAAGTTTGACATCTTTAATAGGACCAGGAGTTTCAGCGCGATATAGCTGCATACCACCAACACCCAGCATAGGCAATATGGCAACAGCTAATACAATAATGCCCATACCACCGATTAAATGCAATTGCTGGCGGTAATATAAAATGCTGTGCGACATTTGGTCTAAATGATGAAACACATTAGCTCCAGTAGTAGTCAGACCTGACATGGTTTCAAAAACAGCATCAGTAAAAGTAACATCGGGAAGTTTTGCAAGCAAAAAAGGTAAAGCGCCAAAAAAAGAAAGAATCACCCAGATTAGTACTACAATTAAAAAACCATCTTCAATCTTTAATTCTTTGCGTTGCTTACGGAATAACAGCCATAAAATAAACCCTGCTAAAAAAGTAATTGCGAAAGAAACAATAAAAGATATAAAAGCTCCATCTTGATAATATAAATTTATGCCAACAGGAGTCAGCATACTAAAACTAAAAACCATCATTAAGATACCGAGTAAACGAAGAATATTTTGCATTACAATATCCTAGAAAAACGTTACCGATACCTGAAACCATTTTTCTACATCACGAATATTCCTCTTATTGGCAATAAACAAGATGACATGATCTTCCGATTCAATCTCCGTATCATGATGCGGAATAATTACTTTACCATTCCTTACTATGGCGCCTATAGTCGTGTATTTAGGCAACTTAATTTCCGATATTGTGCGTCCAACAACTTTGGAAGTCTTTTCATCACCATGAGCAATTGCCTCAATAGCCTCAGCAGCACCGCGTCGCAATGAATGAACGTTTACCACATCACCGCGTCTTAAATACGCTAGGATACTGCTAATACTAGCCTGCTGAGGAGAAAGAGCAATGTTGATACCACTACCTTCAATAAGATCAACGTATGCAGTTCTTGTTATTAACGCCATGGTCTGGCGTACACCTAAACGTTTTGCCTGCATACAGGACATAATATTTGCTTCATCCTCATCGGTAACCGCACAAAACACATCGGTGTTCTCTATATTTTCAGCAATTAATAATTCCTTATCAGATACGTTACCTAAAAGTACAGTAGCTTTACTTAACTGTTCAGAAAGATATTTACAATGTTCCGTGTTGTGATCAATAACCTTGACTTGATAACTATCTTGCAATGCTTTAGCTATACTAAAACCTATCTTGCCACCGCCTGCAATAATTATTTTTTTATAAGGTTCAACCGCACGTCGCAAACCACGCATAATAGGATCGATATCTTTACTAGCTGCAATGAAAAATACTTCGTCTCCTATCTCTATAACAGTTGAACCACTCAATTCAACTAAATGATCTCTACGGAAAATAGCCGCTACTCGCAATTCCACATCAGGAAAATGTTCACGTAATGAAGCTAACTCTTTACCTATTAAAAAGCCACCATAATGAGGTTGTACTGCCACCAGTTTAACCAGATCATTAGCGAAACTTAATATCTGCAAAGCTCCAGGATGTTCAATTAATTCTTTCACATAATTAGTTATCAATTTCTCTGGATTGATAAATACATCGATGTGAATCCGATCCTCACCAAATAGGTCCTTACAAGCAATATACTCAGGTGAGCGAATCCGAGCTATTTTAGTAGGCGTTCGGAATAAACAATGAGCAGCTTGACAAGCTATCATATTAATTTCATCGCTGTCAGTTACAGCAATAATCATATCAGCATCTGAAGTACCTGCTTCTTTCAACACATTGGGATACGAAGCATGACCTGTCACGCTAGCTATATCGATACGCTCTTTTAGTTCCTTAAGCCTTATTGCATTGGTATCAACAAGAGTAATGTCGTGTTTTTCACCGACTAAGTTTTCCGCTAATGTGCCGCCAACCTGTCCAGCACCTAAAATAACAATTTTCATATCTACTCCATATTAATCTGGATTTTCTAAACTTAATTGTCCTTCATTATAATCATAAGCAAAAATTTCTGCATAACGACTCCATTCAATAACAGTTTCAAGTACTTCTTCTGCCACTTCTTCGCTTAAGTAATCTTCGAGTTCACTCAAAAATCTTTCTTCAGAAGCACGGTGACCAGGACGTTCATCTAACACACGACGAATATGTCTTGCTAGAGGCACGTATTTTATTAAGTGAGTGGCAAAGATTTTTTTACGTTCTAAAATATCGGCGTCAGAAAATATTTTACCTGCTTCACTAAGTTCAATATCGCCTTCTGAAACACGAGCAAAACGAAGAATTTCCAAAGCATCAGTAATAGGAAATAGATCGTCTACCTCCATATTTAATTCATCAGCGAGTTCAGGTAAATCAACTCTTCTATCACGATATTCAGGTTCCTTTAACATATCCATGAAACCGGTGATTTCTGAAATCTCCACCTTCGGTAAGCGATACCCCAAATCAATAATTTTAAATCCATAAGTTGCAGTAGCAAGATCAGGAGCTGTCATCAGAGTATAAATCTGATCTACTAGCTTACGGAATCTAGGATCGTCATCGTGTCTAGGATGAGGGATTTTCACTGTAAGTTCTGCCCGAATGTTATTAGGACTTGGACCGAACACAATGATTCTATCAGCTAGAAAAATTGCTTCTTCAATATTATGAGTTACCAGTAAAATATTTTTGATATTAGTTTCTTTGGACTGCCATAAATCTAGTAAATCACCGCGTAAGTTATCTGCAGTTAATACATCTAATGAGGAAAAAGGTTCATCCATTAACAAAATATCCGGATCGATTACTAAGGCACGAGCAAAACCGACCCGTTGCCTCATACCTCCCGACAGCTCTTTGGGATAGGCAGATTCGAAACCATCTAGACCAACAATATCAATTGCTTTAAGTGCTCGATCTCGTCTCTCTTCTTTTGGAACTTTTAAAGCTTCTAACCCTAATTCCACATTCTGTAATACAGTTATCCATGGCATTAGAGCGAAGCTTTGGAATACCATGGCAAGACCTGGAATCGGACCATAAATCGGTTTTCCATAATGTAGAACTTGACCCGAAGTTGGTTTTGTTAACCCACCAATGATACGCAATAAAGTTGATTTTCCAGTACCAGATTTGCCGACCAAAGCAACTATTTCACCCTCGCAAAGTTTGAAATTTAAATTATCCAAGACTAATAATTCTTGGCGATCGGTTTTCTTAAACGATTTTTTTACGTCGACGACTTCAATCAATGGTGCGCTAATTTCATTCATAACTATTCAACTCTAAATCTTTCGATAGCCAAATTATATAACGGCCGCCACATAACACGATTGATTATTAATACAAATAGACACATTATAATCGTTCCCAAAGCAATATGGGGGAAATTTCCTGTTGTTGATGAATTAGTAATATAAGCTCCTAAACCATCTGCCTTTAATTTAATATTTCCCCAGCTGATTGCTTCAGCAATAATACTTGCATTCCAAGCACCACCCGCGGCAGTAATAGCACCAGTTACGAAAAACGGGAAAATACTCGGCAATATCAATCGCTTCCAGCGCAACCAACCTTTAACAGCGAAGGATTCTGTTGTTTGCCGCAAATCTTCTGGTATAGTGCTAGCACCGGCAATGACATTAAATAGTATATACCACTGGGTACCCAATACCATTAATGGCGAAACCCATATATTAACATTAAGAACATATTTTATAATCAAAATTGTAGCTATCGGATATAACAGATTGGCGGGAAATGCTGCCAAAAATTGCAGCAGTGGTTGCACCAGTTGTGCAACCCGTGGTCTAAAGCCAATCCACACTCCGATAGGGATCCAAACAATAGAACAGAGAATGATCAAAGCCATTACTCGAATTCCAGTAATTAAACCAAGTCTCAATGTTTGCTGAATATCTTGCCAAGTCACAGTACGATATAAAAAATGTCCGAGAATGATAATCGATAATAAAATAACTAGGAAAACTATCAAATTAGTAATCAATATAGAACAACGCTTCATAATAATATTCGCACGAGACGGCGCTCTATAAACCGGCTTACGATTTAAAAATGGTAAATTGACAAAACTATTAAAACCCGCGGTAACAACCTCGCCTATGCGACGCAGAAAACGAGTACGGCGAAATAAATCCGCCACCCAAGAATAAGAAGGCTCCTCGCCTAATATTTCCTCAAATTTGAATCTCTCTGACCATTGAACCAAAGGGCGAAATAATAGCTGATCATAGAATAAAATAACCATTAACATAACAACAATAGCATAAAGAATGGCCGTTTTATCAGCATGGACAATTGCTAGAGCTATGTACGAACCGATTCCCGGTAAAGTGATATTCTGATTAGCGACAGAAATTGCTTCTGATGCGGTAACAAAAAACCAACTGCCAGACATTGACATCATCATATTCCACAACAGACCAGGCAAAGCAAATGGCACTTCTATACGCCAGAAACATTGCCAAGATGATAGCTGAAATATTTTTGATACCTCTCGCAAGTCTTTGGGTACCGTGCTTACACTCTGATAAAAACTCAATGCCATATTCCACACTTGTGCAGTAAAAATGGCAAAGATTGCAGCACATTCCGGACCTAACATGCTGCCTTTAAATAAAAGAATAAAACCAGCAATGGTTATCGATAGAAAACTAAGCACAGGGATTGACTGCATAATATCAATCAACGGAATAATGATTCGTTCTGCTCTTTTACTTTTAGCTGCCCAGGTACCGAAAATAAAAGTGAATAACAGCGAAAAAAATAAAGCAATGAACATTCTTAACACAGTACGTAAAGCATAAATTGGCAAATAACTTGGTTTTATTGATATTGGAATAGGTTTGCCTAAATCATAAGGGGCAGCCATCTGCATTGCTCCCCAGATCAACAAAATGATAATGCCAAAGATGATGCACAAGGCAAGTAGGTCCCAATAATTAGGCGGCGGCCATGTTATCGCCTCGCCTTTGGTATAAGCTCTTTTCGGTAAAATAGGCATATTGAAACCACCCTCCCTCTAAACGAGCGGCTATACAATACACCTGGTGATATAAGAAGGCAACTATGGAATGCTACTAATAAGTCGTGTTTGAGAGGAGCACATTATGTTCACTCCTGCCCATGTGCTCTACAAATGTTTACTTCACAACTACTCGCGACTACTCCCAAGGAAGATCTTTGCTTCCCCATTGAATTTTATCTCCTAAGCTTCCTTTATTACCTGTCCGGTGAAAAGTAATATAATGTTCTCGTTCAAATCGATCAAGGTCGTCTCCTACACTTTTGCCTCCGATTTGTAAATCTGAATCACTACTCGCATAAATACCCCATGTATCAGTGGATCCTCCTACTGTTATTGTAGTACCAGTAGCTGTATTGGCAAAGTTTACAATTGAATCCCAAGCACCGATGCCATATGCATTTCCATCTCCATACTCACTACTTCCCCCTGTGGCTATTGCACTTATACTATTACCACTTCCACTTATGTTTACAGTTGAACTCAAATAAGCACTGATGCCATACGCATACCCACCACTTCCTGTAGCTGTTGCACTTATACTATTACCACTTCCACTTATGTTTACAGTTGAATTCAAATTAGCGACGATGCCATGCGCCTCTCCAGAACTTACCCCCCCTGTGGCTGTTGCACTTATACTATTACCACTTCCACTTATGTTTACGGTTGAATCCTCAGCACTGATGCCATTCACATACCCACCACTTACCCCTGTAGTTGTTGCACTTATAATATTACCACTTCCACTTATGTTTACGGTTGAATTATAGGCATTGATACCTCTCGTCGGATAATTATAATTACTTGTTGCGATATTATTACCATCACCAAGTGTTAATTCACTACCATTACTAAGATCAATACCTTTAACAACAACATCCACTCCATAACCATAAACCTGGGATCCATTTAAGGTTACATTTTGGGCACTGTTGATCGATATTCCAGTTGGATACCCTTCAGAGCTATTTAACGCCCCTACTCTTATGTTGTTCATATACACATTGGAACCAGTAATATTTATACCTGTCTCCTGAGGTGTACCTTTAGAATTTCCTTCATTATTTACCAACCATATCGAATCTAAGACATTATTGCCATAATGTAAATCTAAACCACCTATAAACCTCGGTCTTAAATCACCCTGAGCTGGTTCAATATAATCATCTGTTCGGCCATACATTCCCCAGTCCATAGGTAATGAAAATCTAGAACTAGGGAAATCACCTGAACCTAAATCATACTGCCCCTGAGCAAAATAAAGTAGTGGAAATAGATCTATATGTGCTCCAATTTCTCCATAGTGATCCTCTACATATTGTTTTGTGTCCTGATTAAAACCATCAAACGGATGCTCGTATGTTCCATCCTCATCATCTTTTAAATGCCCCTTTTTCGCGGAACCCGGCCTAAAAAACCATATATTATCGTGTTCCAGTCCCCAATCTCCTGGTTTTATCTTCTTACTAACCGGGATACTAGTAGCATATGCTATCGATCCTATGTTCCTCTCCATAGGATCAAGTAACCTTACACTTAAATCTTTATCCTCAGTAACCTTATATTCCGGATCCCTATTCACTAAATCATTTAGCCTTATTCTCATACCAAACATCAACGTATTGTGATATTGTCTATCATAAGTATCATTTATGGAAAACGTTATAAACTGTGACGGCTGAAATGTAATTCTTGCCCTCGCACCTATGATATCCTTGTTTTCCTTCATATCAAAATAATAACTACCTAAATATGCTTTAACAAGTGTGTTCTTTTGTTTAAAAAGCTTCCGACCAATCTCCACATCTCCGCCAGACACTATTTCTTGATTCATGGCCGCCCAGCGATCATATTCATTATGACCTGTATATTTTACATAATCATAAACACCAAATTTGTCAGCCCAGTCCTCTTTCGACCAACTATGTTTACCTATAGGAAAATATCCATTAGCTCGAAAATCCCATACCTTCCCTAACATCTCTACTCCAGGGCTTACATCCCAATAATTAAATCCTCCTGAAGTACCACTATAATCTCCCAAAACATATGCACCTAATAAACGATTACCGTATATCTTTCGAGAACCTATACCAAGACTTCCAGTCCACGGTGCATGATCAAGCACATTCTCATCCTCTGGCGTACTTACCCGACCTTGTCCATATAAAAATAATGACTTATCGTTACTTAATTTAAGTGGCACCAGAATGTCACCTTGGCCTAATAATTCATCTCCCATCATGCCTTCTAAGTATACTCGGGGAATATATGATAAGCTATCAAAGGCAAAAGAGATTATTGAATATAAACAGGATACAAGTATTACTATCCTAAATAGATTTTTTTTCATTTTGTATCTCCCTATAAAAAGGTTGCAGTGTAGCATAAAATGATATCATAACTCAAGGTAAATTTATTATCACCAGCAATTCTAATTTTGACCAATTTTAAGTGCTATTTCACGTCATACCCGCGAAGGCGGGTATCCAAAGAGCCTCAAATTAAATGGATTCTCGCATTCGCGAGAATGACAGCATCAAAA